>JAAXHF010000179.1 GCA_012271025.1 Deltaproteobacteria bacterium
GCCAATGGCACCATGCGACTGGGGCTGCCCGAACTGGCGACACCGGCCGAGAATAAAACCGGCGATGTGCAGCTAGTCAGCGCCGAACGACGTCTGTCTCGTACCAGCCTGAAGGGGTTGTTGTAGATGGCAGGCGTCGTTATCACCCAACGCGCCAGCGGGCTACAGGAACTGGCCGACCGGCTCAATGCTCTGGCGCAAGCGGATTTTGGGGAAGCGCTGGCACAGATCGGCGCCACGGTCCAGACCCAAACCCGACACCGCCTGGCGGACGAAAAAGAAGCGCCCGACGGCTCTGCCTGGGCACCACTAACGGCCGCATGGCAACAGCGCAAAGCCGAAAAATCCTCCGGCGGCCTACTCGAATACGAGGGCAAGCTGATCGACTCCATCGCCTCTGAAGTCAGCGGAGATGCGGTCGAAATTGGCAGCCACCTGATCTATGCCGCCATCCACCAGATGGGGGGTGAGCCGGTCGGCAAGCCGATTCCCGCCCGTCCTTACCTTGGCCTCTCAGGCGATAACGAAAACGAACTGCGGGAGGTGATCAGCGCATGGCTGGATCAGTTGATGGCGCCATGATTGACCAACTTTTAAACAGCGTTTTAGTCACCTTTAAAGGCGCTTTACCACGGCTGAAAGCCTGCGAAATTCATGGCGGCCGCTTCGATGTGGCCGAACTCAAACGCATGGCGACCCAGGCACCGGCCGTCTATCTGGCGGTAATCGGCCTGCCCAACAATCAGGCCACCGGCGACAGTCGTCGTACCATTACCGTACAACTGACCGCCTTTGTGGTGGCCCGTGATCTGCCCAAAATCAGCCGGGACAGGGCCGCCCTGCATATGGTGCAAACCTTAATGGCACTCATCCCCCAGAACAACTGGGGCCTCGGCACCGGCGGCGGCAGTGCCTATCAGGTGACGGCCAGCAACCTCTACAGCGGCGCACTGGACAAAACCCGCTCTGCCCTCTGGGGCATCAGCTGGCGCCAGGATATCACCATCGGCGAGGATATGTGGGCCGGTGGCGTGCTACCCGAGGCGCTCTATGCGGCCATTGAACCGGCAACCGGCGCCGACCATATCAACGACTATGAGCGGTTAGCATGAACCCACAACTGTTCGAGCTGGCCGAGCTCAACCGGCGCATGGCCAACCTGTTCCGCCCCGGCCTGGTGGCGGCAGTGGATCACCAACGGGCACGGGTACGGGTACAGAGCGGCGAGCTGCTTACCGCCTGGCTGCCATGGCTCACTCAACGGGCCGGTTACGACCGGGACTGGTGGCCGCTGGAAGTAGGCGAACAGGTACTCATACTCTGCCCGAACGGTGACCCGGCCCAAGGCTGGGTGTTGGGCAGTGGCTACCGAGAAAGCCGCCCTGCGCCCTCAATCGATCCCAACAAACGACGGGGAACCTTTGCCGATGGTGCCGCCTACGAGTACGACCGCCAACGGCACCACTTTGATATCCAGCTGCCCAGCGGAGCCACGGTCAACCTGGTGGCCGATGGTGGCATCACTCTGACCGGTGACGTACAGGTAAACGGCAGTATCAAGGCAACAGGCGACATCACCGACAAGACCCGCTCCATGGCCGCCGACCGGGCCATTTATAACAGCCACGTCCATCCGGGCGTCACCGCAGGTCCGTCCAAAACCGGCGCCACAGGAGAGAGCCAATGAACGGCATCAACGCCCACACCGGCAAGGCGCTCTCGGGTTATGAGCATCTGCGCCAGAGCGTGGCGGATATTCTGCGGACCCGCATCGGCACACGGGTGATGCGCCGAGACTACGGCAGCCGACTGGCGACCCTGATCGACCAGCCGATGACCCCCGCCTGGCGCAGTGAGTGTTATGCCGCTGTCGCCGAAGCGCTGGACCAGTGGGAGCCACGCTACCGGTTGACCCGTGTCCAGTTGATCAGCGTTTCTGGAGGACAGGTGACGTTTGATATCGAGGGCGAATACCGGGCCGATGGCAGCACAGTGCACATGGAGGGGCTGATAATATGAGTATCGATCTGGCGCAGCTACCACCGCCAGAGGTGATTGAGACGCTCGATTACGAGACCATTCTGGCGGCCATGATCGACGATCTACAAGCCCGAGAACCGTCGTTTACCGCCTTGGTGGAAAGCGACCCGGCCTATAAAGTGCTGGAAGTGGCGGCCTACCGTGAACTGCTCCTGCGGGCCCGCATTAACGATGCCGCTCTGGCCGTGATGCTGCCCTACGCCACAGCTGCGGATCTCGATAACCTGGGCAGTTATTGGGGCGTCCAGCGGCTGGAGATCACCCCCGCCAACGCCACCACGCTGCCACCAACCCCGGCGGTGATAGAGAGCGATAGCGCCTTGCGCCGACGCATCCTGCTCTCTACAGAGGGGCAGACCAACGCTGGCACCGAAGACGCCTATATTTTCCAGACATTAAGTGCCGATGGTCGTGTCAAAGATGCCACAGCGCACAGCCCTCAGCCGGGGCAGGTGCGGGTGACCGTGCTCTCTGAGGAGGATAACGGTACGCCAACGGATGACCTACTGGCGACGGTAACCGAGCATCTGAACCAGCCTCATGTCCGGCAGTTGACCGATGAACTCATCGTGCAAAAGGCGACGGTCACCAATTATCGGGTAAAAGCCGATCTCTATATACCGACCGGCCCCGGTGCCGATCAGGTGATGCAGGCGGCTCGACAAGCGGTAGAGACCTATGCCAGCCAGCATCGGCTGGGGACTATTGTGCCGGTGTCGGGTATCTACAGCGCCTTGCAACAACCAGGCGTCAGCCGGGTGGTACTGCACGAGCCCAGCGCCGACTTGTTGCCCACCATCGAGCAGGCGGGCTACTGCACCGCCATCGAGCTGACCCAACAGCAGGAGGCTGATAATGTCTGATCATTCGTTATTGCCCCCTTCAGCCACCACCGCCGAGCGGGCGCTGGCCCAAAGTGCGGCCGGTTACGGTGATCTGCCGGTGATCCTGCGTAAGCTCTGGCACCCGGAGACCTGCCCAGTGCCGTTTTTAGCGTACCTCGCCTACAGTTTCTCGGTAGATGACTGGGATGAGCAGTGGAGCGAGGCCATCAAACGCCAGGTGGTCAAAGAGGCGCTCTATCAACACCGCATTAAAGGCAGTTTAAAGGCCGTTGAAAACGCCGTTGCCGGGTTGGGTGCCAGCGCCAGTATCAACGAGTGGTGGCAACAGACCCCACCGGGCGAGCCCCACACCTTTGGCGTGACCATCAGCGCTCAGGATAATGAGCGACAGTTGCCGGTTTATCAGCTGACCGGTGAGCAGGCGGTTTATACGGGTGCGGCTGTGCCAATCACCACCTCCCGCGTCTACCGGGTGCGCTTTAAAGTACGACAGACGGCAGATAGCGGCGAAGCAAAGGTCTCCGCCGGAGTGGCTACACTGGATGCCAATTTTGATAACCTGACCGGAGGCGCAGGCACGCATCGTTATTGTTGTGTTAACGCCCAACAGCTAACAACCGACGACAGTTGGCAGGTGTTTGAGGGCGAGATCACAGGCACAGGCGACAGCCACAACCAATTCCGCCCCGGCACCAAATATGTACGACCGATGTTTATCGTTAACGCCAGTGCTGGCACGGGTACCGCACAGATCGCCGAACTGGAACTATGGGACCTGTTCGAGAACCGCCAGTTAATCGCCAATCCCCGCTTTCAACAGGGCTTGCAGGGCTGGAGCCAA
>JAAXHF010000024.1 GCA_012271025.1 Deltaproteobacteria bacterium
GATGGGAGGCCTGGCCGGTGCTGACGATCTGTTGCGCGATCCGCTTGGCCAGGTTGATCGGAACCGCAAAACTCAAGCCGCCACCTGGGGCCGTGCGGATCGCCGTGTTGATGCCGATCACCTGACCGGCGGCATTGATCAACGGGCCGCCGCTGTTGCCGGGGTTCACCGCTGCATCGGTCTGGATGTAGGGAACCCGCTGGCCGTCACCGATCGCATTGAGGCGGCCGACGGCGCTGATGATGCCGGCCGTCACGGTGTTGTTCAGGCCGAAGGGATTGCCGATGGCAATGGCCCATTCCCCCGGCTTGAGCTGGTCGGAGTTGCCTAGGGCCGCCACCGGCAGGTTGTCGGCCACCACTTTCACCACCGCCACGTCGGTGAGGGGGTCGGTGCCGAGAACCTTGCCCTTGAAACTGCGTCCGTCCGGCAGGGTTACCGCCACCTGATCGGCACCACGCACCACGTGCTCATTGGTGAAGATCAGGCCGCTGGCCCGGGTGATGAAGCCGGAGCCCTGGCCCTGCTGCCGCTGGCTGGAGGGACCGATCCCAAAAATCCCTCCGAAGGGGTTGGAGATCTCCTTCACCACATCGATGCGCACCACCGCCGGACCGACGCGATCCACCGCCTTCACGATCACGTTGTCCCCCGGTTGCAGAGGCGCGCTGCGGGGCTGATCGTGCACCACCGGTGGAGCCGTCATCGGTGGCTTGGGGGTCAGACCCAGCTGGTCTCTCACCGGGCTGCAACCGGAGAGTGCGCTCCCGGCCAGGGCGATGGCGAGCCAATGCTGGGCGTTGGGCATCACGACGAGATGTGTGCTGATGCATTTAAGACGGCCTGAGCGGATCGGCATGCGTAGATTCAGCGCTCGGGCGATGGGCGGTTTTGGCGCAGACGGGCGAAGAGCTCTGGATCAAGGTGCGGGATGGGTTGCAGGCGAAGCTGAGCAAGCCCACCTTCGAGACCTTCATTCGCCCCACGGGTTGCAGCGGCTTTGCCAATGGAGAGCTGAAGCTTCTGGCCCCGAATCCCTTTGCCAGCGTTCGTCTGCGGGAGCAGCTGCTGCCCACGATCGCCGAGATGGCCAGCAGCATCAGCGGTCAGCCCGTCCCGGTGACGGTGCTTGCGGAAACCGCCTTGCCGCTGCCGGATGCCACCGATGTGGCCTCAGCCGCTGCAGATG
>JAAXHF010000427.1 GCA_012271025.1 Deltaproteobacteria bacterium
AGAAAGGTGCCCTGTGCCAAGGTCTCGATCAGGCGCTCGGTGGGCTGCTCACTCTCGGCCAGGGCGAGCAGGCTGAGCTGGGCCTCTTCAAAGGTTGTGGCGTTGTTGATGGCGGTCTCGATGGGATTGAGCAGCTCGGTCATGACCGGTTGCCATTCGTCCAGCAAGGTGTCGCGCAGCTGTTCCAGCTCGTCATCGGTGTTTTGCCGGTTTAATGCTAACGACAGTGCTTGTCTGTTGAGGGCCTCGCTGTCTTGTTGATTTTGCACAGTCCCCTGGGGATGCAATAGCTCGCTGTCGTCGTCGGGATCGGGCAGGCCGAATTTGTCGCGCACGACGCTGGCTTCGACCTTCATGCCCCGGTCGATCATCGGGCTGATGGCGTCGCTGAAGGCTTTCAGGTCTTCCGGTTCGATAATCGGCAGGCGGATGGTTGGGTAGTGCTCTTGCTGGCCGAAGTTGAGATCGATAAACCAGCGAACCAGCGTCGCATTCAGGGTGTTCTCCAGTTGCCTGGCGTCGTCGATCTGGATATCACCGCGCACGTCGTTGTGGACGTTGGCCTGGCTGTAGGAGCTGCCGCTGTCGGCGGTCATGGTTTGGCCGAGGACACCTTTGGAGACCTGGCTATCGGCCCAGTCGGCCATCTTCTGGAACAGACTGTCGCCACCTGTCGTTTTGGCGCTCTCGATAAACTCCAGCTGCATGCTCTCGGGGATGGCGGCACCGGCATCGCTGGCGATATTGGCGATGGCGTTGACCAGCGTGGTGATCTCCTCGTCGGTGGCGTGCGGGCCATATTTGCCGACCCGGATCGGCATGCCGAACACTTCGGCAAAGGCCCACCAATCCTTGAGGGTGTAGCCCTTGAGCATGTAAAGCGTGGCCGCAAGACGGGCCAGCCCGTTGCGGATCGGCAGGCCGCTCTTGAGCTGGGGGCAGTGCACCATATATTTGTACGGCTCCAGCGGCAGGCCATCGACGGAGTAGTCGTTGTGGCGCAGCTCCCGGCCAGTGGCCCGGTCGAACCGGAAAAAGCGGGGATCGGCCCA
>JAAXHF010000622.1 GCA_012271025.1 Deltaproteobacteria bacterium
GGGCCACCGGACTGGTGCCCCACCTGCTGCGCTGGGGTCAGGAGGATCGCCCCTTGATCGGCATCTGCCTCGGCCTGCAACTGCTGTTCGAGCAGAGCGATGAAGGCAGCGATCCAGGCCTCGGGCTCTTGGGCGGACGGGTGACACGCCTGCCCAGCAACAGCGGCGAACGCATCCCCCACATGGGCTGGGCTCCGTTGAAGCATCACGGCACCTGCCCGCTGCTCAGCAGCGATGCCGCCGCCGAGTGGGTGTATTTCGTGCACAGCTACGCCGCTGTTCCCACCGATCGGAATGACCTCAAGGCCTCGGCCCCCTTCGGCGATCAGGAGGTGACCGCTGTGGTCTGGCGGGGCCGCGTCGGCGCTTGCCAGTTCCATCCGGAGAAGTCGTCCGATGCCGGAGAAGAGATGCTCAAGCGCTGGTTGACCTGGCTGCGCAACGTAGCTGAACCCTGCCCATGAGCGGTGGCGGGCAACTGCGCCTCAGCGGGGGGCGACGGCTGCTGAGCCCCGGGGGTCGCACGGCTCGGCCCACCACCTCCAGGGTGCGCGAAGCGGTGATGAACATCCTTGCCCCGCACCTGCAGGACTGCCGCTGGCTCGACCTCTGCAGCGGCAGCGGCGTGATGGGCTGTGAGGCCCTGCAGCGGGGCGCGCGCTGTGTGGTGGCCGTTGATCAAGACCCGCAGTGCATCCGCGTCAGCCGCAGCAACCTCAGTGCCGTGGCGGCAAGCCATTCACCGGCTCCGGAGATCCGCACCGAACGGCGAGAACTGATCTCGTGGCTGCGCAAGGGCTGGAGCCAGGAGCCCTTCGACATCGTCTATTTCGACCCTCCCTACGACCAGGGCCTCTACGAACCCTGCCTGATCGCCCTCGCCGAGGGGAATTGGCTTCACCAGGATTCTCTGGTGGTGTGTGAACACCGCTCCAACCTGAACCCAGAACCGGGCTCAGATTGGACAGTGGTGGATCAACGCCGCTACGGCATCAGCAGCGTGATGCTGCTCAGCCCCCCAGAGCGCTGCCACCACGGCGGTACTGGTTCCATGCCGCCACGAACAGACCCATCAGCGTGACGGGGATCAGACCCAGAACGATGCCGCAGAGCAGAGGTTCGATCATGGCGTCGCGTCAGCAATCAGAATTAGGGAGAATTCTCTCATTGGAACTCCGGGTCTGTGGTCCAGCCGTCACGAATTGCGGCCGAATCGGCATCAGCTGATGCAAATGATTCGAGCGATCGGGGTCGCGGTCTGATCGCCGCGCTCGTGGTGTCGGCTGCCACGGCCTGCGTGGTGCTGGTGCTCTGGGTTCTGGGCAGCGCCCAGCAGGACCCCTACATCAAGGCCAGCCTTGAGCTGCAGGGGGCCGTTGACCACGGCGGCCAGCTGTTCCGAATCAATTGCGCCGGCTGCCATGGCCTTGCCGGCCAGGGGTTGGTGGGCCCTCAACTTCAGGGCGTCAGCAACCAACTCAAAGACCCCGTTCTGGTGCACCAGATCATCAGTGGCGAAACTCCCCCCATGCCGAGCTTTGAGATGGAACCGCAATCGATGGCCGACCTGCTGGCCTACCTGCACACCCTCAGCTGAGCCGCTGCCTTGAATGCCGTTGTCGTGCTGGTGGAGCCGGCCGGCCCCCTGAACATCGGAAGCGTGGCCAGGCTCTGCGCCAATTTCGGGGTGAGCGAGCTGCGGCTGGTGGCCCCCCGCTGTGACCACCTCAGCGAGGAGGCGATGCTGATGGCCGTGCACGGCCAGGCGCTGCTTCAGGGCGCCGTGGTGGTTCCCGACCTGCTGACGGCCATCCATGACTGCCGCCGCACCGTGGGCAGTTGCGGACGCCTGGACCATGGCGAGATCCCCCTGCAAACACCTGAACAGGCCCTGGGTTGGTTGCTGGCCAGCGATGGCAGCAGCTCTAGCTCAGGCGCCCCCGTGGCCTTGGTGTTTGGACGGGAAGACCGCGGCCTCAGCAACAGTGAGCTGCGGCTCTGCCAGAGGGTTCTCTGCCTGCAGAGCGGGGAGGCCTATCCCTCGCTGAATCTCTCCCACGCCGTGGCGGTGGTGCTGCATGAGTTGGCCCGCCTCAACAGCGGGACCACGGAAACCCGCTGCATCGAGCCCCCATCGCCGGACCCGGCAGCCGCCAAGGCGCTTTCAGCCTGTCTTGACGACGCCACTGACCTGCTGCTGGAGGCCGGTTTCCTGCTGGAGCACACCGCCTCCGCCCGCATGGCCAAGGTGCGGGATCTGCTGCAACGCGCCACGGTGCGCGCCGAGGAGGTGGCTCTGCTGCGGGGAATGGTGCGCCAACTGCGCTGGGC
>JAAXHF010000126.1 GCA_012271025.1 Deltaproteobacteria bacterium
CCCGCCAAGTAAAAGAGAGCGAACTTCATGCCCGCGTACTCGGTCTGATAGCCGGCGACCAACTCTTCCTCAGCTTCGGGAAGGTCAAAGGGCAGCCGCTCACACTCGGCCAGGGCACAGATCCAGAAAATTAGGAAGCCCACCGGCTGGCGCCAGATGTTCCAGCTCAAGATGCCGGCACCGGTCTGCTGACCCACGATGTCGACCGTGCTCAGCGAGTTGGTCATCATCACGATGGCCAGCACCGCCAGAGCCAGGGGAATCTCGTAGCTGATCGATTGAGCCGCGGCCCGCAGCCCACCGAGCAGCGAGTACTTGTTGTTGGAGGCATAGCCGCTCATCAGCAAGCCGATCGGCTGGATGCTGCTGAAGGCGATCCAGAGGAAGATCCCCACGCCCACATTGCTGATCAGCAGGTTCTGGCCGAAAGGAATGATCAGCCAGGAAATGATCACCGGCACCACCACCAGCACCGGGCCGAGGGTGAACAGCAGGCTGTCGGCCCGCGCCGGGATGATGTCTTCCTTGACGAGCAGCTTGAGGCCGTCGGCCAGGGGCTGAAGCACGCCCAGGGCACCGGCATACTCCGGACCGATCCGCTGCTGGACGACGGCGGAAATCTTGCGTTCCAGCCACACCGAAACCAGCACACCCACCACTGCAGCCACCAGAACCAGCAGCATCGGCAGCGGCAGCCAAAGCAGCCTCGCCACCTCAGGGGAGAAGCCAAACCCTTGCAGGGCCTGGCTAAAGCTCAATTCCAGGTCCAGTCCCGGACTCACCATGGTGTCGACGGAAGTGGGTGCAACTTAGGCGGCCGGAGCCGAGACGCGCTCCTCAATGGGCATCCAGGAGCGTGGCTGGGATCCGGAGTAGATCTGCGAAGGCCGGAAAATCCGGTTCGCCCCGAGCTGCTCCCGCCAATGGGCCAGCCAGCCGGCAACCCTGGCGATGGCGAAGACCGGCGTGAACAGATCCCTGGGAATGCCGAGCTTGCGGTACACCAGGCCCGAATAGAAATCGACGTTGGGATAGATGCCTTTGGGGCCAAGGCGGGATGCTGCTTCTGCTTCGATCGCCCGGGCCACGTCGTAGAG
>JAAXHF010000502.1 GCA_012271025.1 Deltaproteobacteria bacterium
GCCCCAACGCACTGCCTGGGACTTCATCAGGTCCATCAGGTCGGGCCCGAGCACACCATCAGGGAACCCCGGAAAATTCTCCACATGGGTGGTGGTCATCAGCTGGCCACCGGGGATTCCACCGCGTTGGAACCCAGTGATCAGCAGCGGTTGAAGGTTGGCCCGTGCTGCGTAGATGGCGGCTGTGTACCCGGCTGGCCCCGATCCAACGATGACCAGGTTTTCGATGTGATCCGTACCGGATTGACCGAACGCTTAAGCGAACTGACTATGAGTTAAATCTAAAGCCCTGCTGGAAGCCGACGTGAGTAAAGACTTGGAAATGAATGAGTGAGGTTTAGCCGGATTTAAGAAAATCTTCAGATTTCAACTTGTGAGTCGTTGGCGCTGGGGTCGTGAATCGGACGCCGTTTGCTCGGGTTGCGCGGAACCGTCAAAACATTGGCCTCAAGCATCTCCACGTTTTCGCCAATGCATGTGATCCATTCGCAGAATTCTTGCGTTATCGCATAACTGTCTTCATAGCGCTCTTCCTTGTCCAGGACTGCGATGCGCGTGGATGCCCAGCCCGTTGCAACGACGATCCGGCGTTCCATTGCGGCGTCCATGACTGTCTCCTCGATGTTGATCAGGTTGGCGGATCGGGGGTCCCTTTCGGCCGTCCATTTGCACAAATTCGCATTTTCCTCTGGCCAATGCTGTGCTCAGCGCTGCAAAAAAGCGGGCAATTCGGGCGTTTTCAGCCGGATCACAGCGCCGGCTCCGTCCTCCACCGCTTCCAGGGGAAGGCTCGGCCCGCGCCAGGCTCCAACCCCCGGCTGCTCGTCTTCGGCCCCCTGCTCCTGAGGCCGCAGCACGTAGGGCTCGGCCACCGACCATGAGCGGGCGTCCTCCATCAGCAGTGGGTCTGCTGGAGCAAAAACGTAAGAGGCTTCCCTGGGAATGGCTTCACGGGCAGCCAGTTCCGGCGTCATCCGCACAGCCCGGGTGATGCCCTGCACAAACCGGCTCCGGGTCACCACGGTGGTCAGGTAGGCCACCACCCGCAGACGTGGCGCATCAAAGCCCTCCGCGCACATGTCGATGCTCACCAGCCAATCAGCGTCACCGCTTTGGAAGGCGTTTAAGCGCTCCGTTGCTTGCGGGCTCTGGGAATGGATCAAAACCACCCGGTTGCCGTCGTCCATCAACACCCGGCTGATGGCTTCGGCGTGGCTGATGTCGCGGGCGATCACAAGACCAGCAGCCTGCGGCTGTCGCTCACGCAACTGGTTCAGCTTCTGCTGGGCGCGCAGCAGCACCTGCTGGCCAATGCTGCTGCTGTCGGCCAGGCGAATGGCGCGACGCAGGTTGCGCGCTCGCCAGCTTTCCCGTTGCTCCGCCGAGAGGGGGGAAACGTCGCGGTCGGGTTGTCCTTCGCGGCTGTGTTCCACCCAGCCGTCCTGAAAACGGAACTCCAGGGGGCGCACATCCCCTGCGGCGATCAAGTCCCTGGGTTCAACGCAGAGATCCGGTCGGATCTGCTCAACCCAACCGCCGTCATCGAGCCGCACCCGCATGCGCCGGGCGGCGCAGAACGCCAGGTTGTCGGCACGAAAGGGGGTGCCCGTGAGCCCCAGGCGCAGCCGCACGCTGCCGGTCAGCTCCAGAAAGGTCTGCCCCCAGGCGGTGGCATCCGGTTCGTCGGGATCAACGCCGAGATGGTGGGCCTCATCGGCGATCGCCATGCAGGAGCTCAGGCCCCATTGCTCGAGCCGTGCCCCCAGAGCCTCGCGCTGGCGACCGGCCCCCTGATAGGTCGCCAACAAGCCATCAGCGTCCTGGCTTTGCTCCAGCGGGCAGGGCCACTCCTCCAGCCGCAAGCCAAGACGCGCCGCGGCAGATTTCCACTGATTGAGGATTGAGGTCCGGTGGCAGAAGACCAGGAAATGGTCCAGCCGGCCTTGATCACGCATGGCGCGGAATCCCAGCAACGCTCCGAGGGTTTTGCCTGCCCCTGGGCCTGCAAACACCAGCAGGTCGCGGCTGCTGCCCTCGAGCTCGAGCCTGCGCCGCAGCAGCTGGATCAGCTGTTGCTGCCACTGCCTCGGTTGAACCTCGTTCGTGGTTTGCCTGG
>JAAXHF010000101.1 GCA_012271025.1 Deltaproteobacteria bacterium
GAGCGCCGCCTGGCGGATCCCGATTCAGATGTCTCTGCGCTGTTGCCGGCGCTGCGGCGGGCTCTGGCCGAACGGGCTGTTCACCCGGCCCTGCACCCGGATGCCCCGATGACGGTGCTGAGCGCGGACCGGAGTGATTGCGTCATCCTGCGGCGCTCCCGTGGGGGGGAAACGCTGGTGGCTGTTCACAACATCACGGCAGCGCGCCTCAGCTTTCGCCTCAGTGGCTTGGGTAGTGATCTGAACCAGCCCTGGGCCGATTGCCTGAGCGGTCATGTGTTCGAACCACATCAGTCGCATTCGCTAGAGCCTTATGCCAAGGATTGGTTGGTTCAGCCATGACCGCGAGTGTCGAGCCGGCGTGGTGGGTGGTGACTGATCTCGACGGCACCTTGCTGGATCACAGCTACGACTGGTCGCCGGCCAAGGATCTGATCCGTCAGCTGCAACAGCACCGGATTCCGGTGATTCCCTGCACCAGCAAAACGGCCGAGGAAGTGCGCGGCTTTCGCGCCGAGGCGGGGCTGCATGACCCCTACATCGTTGAAAACGGTGGCGCCGTGCATGGGGAAACTCCGGAAGGGGAGCCCTGGGAGCTGCCGTTGGGTCCGGATTGGACGGCGCTGAAACCTCAGTTGCAGCGTCTTCAGGCCGAGTTGGGTGAGCCCCTGCGTCCGTTGGATGAACTCAGTGAGGCGGAAGGGCAGCGGTTGTTGGGGCTTGGTGGTGAAGCCTTGCGCCAGGCGCAGCGGCGCTGCTGCAGCGTGCCTTTTGTGCCGCCCTCGGCCGAGGGGCGTCGCCGGCTTGAGGCCATGGTTCAGCGGATGGGCCTGACGGTGGTGCAGGGCAACCGCATGGGTCACCTGCTGGGCCCAGACATCAGCAAAGGCAAGGCGTTGGCCACCCTCAAGCGACATCTGGGTGCTGAGCAGGTGAAGGTTTTGGCCTTGGGGGATTCCCCCAACGATCTGCCGTTGCTCGATGCGGCCGACATCGCTGTCGTGGTGCCCGGGGCCGATGGCCCCCATCCCGCGTTGCGTTCCGGGATCGCTGCCGGGCGTTTCCAGCTGGCGGCAGCCCCTCATGCCAACGGTTGGGATGAGGCTGTGCGCCGGATTCTTCGGATCTAGGCCATCGCTGGCCCCTGGCTCAATCCAGCAAGGATTGCCATAGCTCCATTGCATCAGTGGTTGCCGCCATGGGCTGACC
>JAAXHF010000217.1 GCA_012271025.1 Deltaproteobacteria bacterium
TTCTGAAGTACTCGGAGAGTTATGCCCACGAGACGGCCATGCAGGCGCCTTACCTCAAGCAGGACTTCTCCAATAACGTCGGCCACCATGTCTTCACGCATGTCGGCGAGACCGACATCAACGCCAAGAAGCCGCACGCAACCTATATGCACTGCTATGTGATGAAGCGCATCTTCTCGGCGGGCCGAGCCAAACAGTTTTACTCGCTGCGCAATATGGTCAGCGGACGGCGCTGAGGTGGCCTCCAGCCTCGGCATGACGGACGGCCCGTCCACTTCCTTCTCGGGCGGCCCGTCCTCAGCACGTTTTACCGGCTCTCAATCGGGATATCGGCGGGCTGATGTGGGTCGTTTTTACGGCTGATAACTCCCGATTGTGGCAAGCTTGAGGTCGGCCACTCCCAGGTTGCATTGCCCCAGATACACTAACCCGTTCCGCTATTGTGGTCTACTGCGCCCGTTGCTCGGCCAGAGCCGTCTGCTTACTTGGCGTTGCCCTGAGCCGGCCCGGCGACCGACACCCGGTAGCCCGTCTTTTGCTCGTACTTATCAATCTCCTGGGCTACGGCGTTCATCGCCCCGCCGATCAGGCTGTCGTGATCGGTCCGGCACCACTCCCGCGAACGAACCGACCAGTCACCCGACCCCTGAAAGCGGGGGAAGACTTCCTTGGCCAGCAACTCGTACGAGGCCAGTGAGGCGGTGCGTTCGACCCAGTCGTTGGCCATGATCAGGTAGCAGCCAAATCCGCCCGACTGCTTTTTGAGACGCTCGATCTGGGCGGCGGCGTCGTCCGGCGTACCGATTACGGCCGTTCCAGAGTCGATCAGGGCCTGGACCCACTTGCCCGGATCGGGCTCTTCCGGGGCCAGCGGCAGGGCGACCACATTCTTGAAGTAGTCAATCCACTCATGAATGCCGTACTCGACCTCCTCAAGCGCCTGCTGGCGGCTTGGTGCCACATGCATTGGCCCGACCAGCCGCCAGCTGGCGCGGTCTACGCTGTGGCCGTGCTGGGTGGCGTTGTCATTCCAGATTTTCCAGTGGTCGGCCAGCACGCCAAAACCCCCCTGGCTGGTTGCCCCCAGCGACAGCAGGCCGACCCCGTAATGCCCGGCTGTGCGTGGACCGGCCGGCGAGACCGTTGCCGCCACCGCGATTTCAAAATGCGGGTAGGTGTAGGGACGGAGCTGGAGGCGGGCCTCGTCCAGGGTAAACCAGTCGGTTTTCATGCTGACCGGCTCTTCTGAACTCAGCAACAGCATGATGGCGCCGAGCGCCTCTTCCATGCGTTCACGCTGGGTGGCGGGATCAATGCCCATCATCCGGGCGTCGGACGGCAGGGCACCGGGACCGACCCCGAACATCACCCGTCCGCGCGTCATATGGTCGAGCTGAACGATGCGGTCGGCCAGCATCAGAGGATGGTGGTAGGGCAGGGAGCTGACCCCGGTGCCGAGCCGAATATGTTCGGTGCGCTGGGCGGCCGAGGCAATCATGACCTCGGGCGAGGCGATGATTTCGAGCCCCGCCGAGTGGTGCTCGCCGATCCAGGCTTCGTCATAGCCCAGTTCGTCGAGGCGTTCGATCAGCTCCAGATCACGCTCAAGGGCCAGGGTCGGATTCTGCCCGGCGGGATGAAAAGGGGCCATAAAAATTCCAAAACGTAAGGGGCGTTCCATACCGTGTCCTCCCTGTTTTTAGCGGCCTTTGGGCATCTCCAACACCCGCTCGGCAATGATGTTGCGTAGAATTTCCGAGGTTCCGCCCTCGATCGTGTTGGCCTTTGAGCGGACGAAACCGTACTGCCAGTAGGCGCTGCTGCCGTCCTGATACAGCTGGGCGTAGGGCCCCTGGATGTCAACCGCCAGTTCTTGCAGGCGCTGGTTTGACTCGGCCCAGTGCAGCTTGGCGATCGAGCCCTCGGCTCCCGGCGGGGTGCCGCGCAGGAGTTTTGTCAGGGCGCGATAGTTGTTGAGCTTGAGCACCTCGCTGTCAATATACGCCTGGGCCATTCGCTGCCGGACGGTGGGTGCGTCCTTGAGTGGCTCACCGTAGCGGGTCTCGGCTCGGATTTCCTGCTGGAGATCCTGATAGGTCCGCTGCATGGCGAAAGTGAAGTAAAATCCCAGACCCTGGCGCTCGAACATCAGCGAGGTGATAATCACCCGCCAGCCGTGGTCTTTTTCGCCCAGCAGCTGGGCCTTGGGCACTCTGACATCCTCGAAAAACACCTCGTTGAACTCGCTCTCGCCGGTCATCGTGCGCAGCGGCTGGATCGTGACGCCGGGGCTTTTCATATCGACCAGCAGGGCCGATAAGCCCTGATGTTTTGGCGCGTCGGGGTTGGTCCGGACGAGCAGCAGACACCAGTCCGCATAGTTGGCCAGACTGGTCCAGACCTTTTGTCCGTTGACAATGAAGTCGTCACCGTCCTCTTCGGCCCGGGTCTGCAAAGACCCCAGGTCAGAGCCCGAGTTGGGTTCTGAATAGCCTTGGCTCCAGACCTCTTCGCCGCTGAGAATCTTCGACAGGTAGCGTTGCTTTTGGGCTTCGCTACCGTGGGTAATAATGGTCGGCCCGACAATCTCCAGACCCAGCACATTCATCAGGCTGGGCGCCTTGTGGGCCGCCATCTCTTGGTCGAAGATCATCCGCTCAACCAGTGAGGCGCCCCGGCCGCCATACTCCTTGGGCCACGAGACGCCGGCCCAACCGCCCTCGTAGACCGTTTTCTGCCAGTCTTTCAAGAAGGTGAGATCGTCCGACGAGGCCTGGGGTTGCAGGTGACGCAGCTGACCGCTCTCAGGCGGGACGTGGGTTGAGAGCCAGGAGATCAGCTCCTGCCGAAAGGCTTCTTGTTGCGGCGTAAAGGTAAAGTCCATTCTCGATCCTCCCAGCGTCGATACATCAAATCTATAGCTCTCAATATGGCGCAGAGTCGTCTTATATATTTATGAATCCAATTTTTTCTTCAACAGTTGGTTTAACAGCTGTGGGTTAGCTTTACCGCCCATGGCGCGCATGATCTGACCGACAAAAAAGCCGAGCAGTTTTTGTTTGCCGCCCCGGTAGGCGGCCACCTTGTCGGGATTGTCGGCCATGACCTGATCGATCTGGGCGTCGAGCGTGTCGGTGTCGCTGACCTGCCACAGGCCCTTGGCCTGAATGATTGCCTCTGGCGGCTGCCCGCTTTCGTGCATGTCGTCAAAAACGGTTTTGGCGATTTTCCCGCTGATTTTGCCGTCGTGGATCAGGCTAACGAGCCGGGCCAGGTGTTCGGGCGGACACGGCCAGCGGGAAATGTGCAGATCGAGTTTGTCGTCTTTGAGCGCACGCAGCACGCTGTCCATGACCCAGTTGCTCATCGCTTTTGGATCGGTCGGATGGGCACGTACCGCCTGTTCATAGTACTCGGCGACCTCTTTATGGGCGGTTAAGACCTCCGCATCATAGGCCGGCAGGTCGTAGTCCCGGACAAAGCGTGCCTGACGGTCGGCCGGCAGCTCCGGCAAACCGGTCTTGAGTTCCGTCACCCAGCTGTCGTCAACGACCAGAGGCAGGAGGTCGGGGTCGGGAAAGTAGCGATAATCGTGGGCGAACTCTTTGCTGCGCATGGAGCGGGTGACCTCCCGCTCGGCGTCCCACAGGCGTGTTTCCTGCACAATCGTTTCGCCCGCTTGGGTGGCCTGTATCTGGCGGTCGATCTCGTACTGAATGGCCTTTTCAACCGCCCGGAACGAGTTGACATTCTTGATCTCGGCCCGTGTGCCGAATTCGGCGCTGCCGCGCGGCCGAATCGACACATTGGCATCACAGCGCAGGCTGCCCTCCTCCATATTACCGTCGCACACCTCCAGGTAACGCAGCAGGCTGCGCAGGGTGCGCAGATACGCCCCGGCCTCTTCGGGGCTGCGGATATCCGGCTCGCTGACAATCTCCAACAGGGGGACGCCGGTCCGGTTCAGATCCACCAGGCTGGCGTCACCCCGGGCGTCGTGGATATTCTTGCCGGCGTCCTCTTCCATGTGAATCCGGGTCAGGCGCACCCGTTTGGTCTGATCGGTCTGGTCGATCTGATTGTGGAGCGGCACGTCAAGATAGCCGTGCTCGGCAATCGGCAGCTCGTACATGCTGATCTGGTAACCCTTGGGCAAATCCGGGTAAAAATAGTTCTTGCGCGCCCAGCGACTGTGGCCTGCGATTCGGCAGTGGGTGGCCAGGGCGGTTTTGAGGGCATACTCAACCACCCGTTTGTTGAGCACTGGCAGCACTCCGGGCAGGCCCATACACACCGGACAGGTGTTGTGGTTGGGCTCGGCGCCAAACTGGGTTGAGCAGCCGCAGAAGATTTTGGATGCGGTCAGCAGTTGGGCGTGGACTTCGAGGCCGATGACGGGTTCGTATTCCATGGCTCGTCTTTCGTTGGAAGTGCCGCTCAGATAGGCGGTCTTGCCGTATGCCACTCGGCGGCCTGCTCATAGGCGTAACCGGCCTGCAACACGGCCTCCTCGCCAAACGCTTGTCCGATCAACTGGAGGCTGATCGGCAGGCCCTTGGTATCGAATCCGCACGGCAGCGACAGCCCCGGCAGTCCGGCCAGGTTGACCGCAATGGTGAGGATATCCGACAAATACATGGTCAGGGGATCGGTGGCCTTTTCGCCAAGCTGAAACGCCGTTGTCGGCGCGGTCGGTGTGGCAATGACATCGCACTGCTCAAACGCGTGCAGGAAGTCCTGTCGAATCAAACGGCGCACCTTTTGTGCCTTCAGGTAGTATGCATCATAGTAGCCGGCTGACAAGGCGTAGGTGCCGAGCATGATCCGCCGTTTGACCTCAGGCCCAAACCCCTGGGCTCGGGTCTGACGGTACATCTCGGCCAGGTCGGTTGCCGACTCGGCCCGGTGGCCGTACTTGACGCCGTCGTAGCGGGCGAGATTTGAGCTGGCCTCGGCCGTGGCAATGATGTAATAGGCGGCGACCGCATAGTCCGTATGCGGCAGCGAGATTGAAACCGGCTCAGCCCCCAGTTCTTGCAAGGTGTCGATGGCACGGCGCACCGCCTGATCGACCTCCGACTGCATGCCTGCCACAAAATACTCTCTGGGAATGCCGACTCGGAGACCCCGGACGCCACGCTCCAGCGCGGCCTGGTAATCCGGGACCGGGCGGTCCACCGAGGTCGATTCTCGCGGGTCATGGCCGGCAATGACCCCAAGCAGGGTGGCACAATCACGCATGTCCTTGGTCAGGGGGCCGACCTGATCGAGCGAGGAGGCATAGGCAACGACCCCAAAGCGGCTCACCCGGCCGTAGGTCGGCTTCAGGCCGACTACCCCGCAAAACGAGGCCGGGAGCCGGATCGAGCCACCGGTGTCCGTGCCCAGGGCGGCTACGGCTTGGTCGGCCGCCACACAGGCGGCCGAGCCGCCCGACGAGCCGCCCGGGACGCGTGACACGTCCCACGGGTTCCTGGTCGGCCCATAGGCCGAGTTCTCGTTGGACGAGCCCATGCCGAACTCGTCGCAGTTGACCTTGCCCAGAATGACCGCACCGGCGTCCCTGAGGCGACGGATCACGCCAGCATCGTAGGGCGGGATAAAGTGCTCGAGGATTTTCGAGCCGGCCGTCGAACGCAGATCCCTGGTCAGAATAATATCTTTGACCGCAATCGGAATGCCGCACAACGGGGGAGGGCGGTCGGAGTTGGTGAGGCTGCGGTCAGCCGCCTCAGCCTGGGTCAGGGCCTGTGTTTCGTCCAGCGTCACATACGAGTGCAGCGTCTCGTCGGTGGCGCGAATCCGGTCAAGCACAGCCCGGGTGAGTTCCTGGGCGCTGATTTGTCGTGTGTCTAGGAGCGTGCGGGCTTGGTGAATGGTCAGGCGGTAGGCGTCCATGGCCGTCATTCGATGATTTTGGGTACTTTCAAAAAGTCCGCCTGGCGGCGCGGCGCGTTTTGCAGCAGGGCGTCGGCGTCGGCTTGGCTCGTAACCCGGTCGTCGCGCAACGGCGTTTCCATCTCGACCGCATGGGCCAAGGGCTCAACCCCATCCGTATCCAGCTCGTTCAGCTTGTCCATGTAGGCCAGCACCTTGTCGAAGTGGGCGACCAGTTCGTCCGTTTCCGCCTCGCTGAGATCCAGGCGGGCCAAAAGCGCCACCCGCTGGACTTCTTGTCGGTTCACCCGCATAGTCTGTGCATCCTAGAAGAAAGGCCTTGATCCGGCTAGGGGCTCTCGGTTAGTCTCCGGCCATGACGGTCGAGCGAGGACGTCTGGGCCGGGCCGGGGAGACCGAGGCCGAGCGCTTTCTGCGGGCAAAAGGCTATACGATTGTGGCCAGAAACTACCGTTCCGGGGCGGGGGAGATTGATCTGGTGGCCGTGTCCCGGCAGACCGTGGTTTTTGTCGAGGTCCGGAGCCTGAGCGGACCGCAGTTCGGTGACCCGCTGGCCACGGTCACGCCGCGCAAACAGCGCCACATTGCCAGAGCCGCGCTGTCGTATCTCAGCCGCCATCGGCTGCACGACCGGGCGGCCCGCTTCGATGTCATCGGTATTCGGTGGCAGAATGACGGGGGCGCCAAACGGCCGGCTCGTATCACCCATATTCAAGACGCCTTCGAGCTACCGTCTGCCTACTAGAGGTTCCTATGTTGGATATCAGAATCGTTCGCGACGACCCCGAGTTCGTCAAACGCGAACTCGGCAAAGTTGATTTTCCGGCCGCCGATATTGATGCCCTGCTGGAGTGTGACCGGCGGCGACGGGCTACCATCCAGGAAACCGAGACGCTGCGCGCCACGCGCACGAGTCGCTCAAAAGAGATCCGCACTATGACCGACCCCCAGACGCGCGCGCAGGCGATTGACGAAATGCGGGCGGTCGGCGAGCGGGTCGGTCGGCTCGAAAAAGAGCTGGGTGCTCTGGAAGACGAGTTTCAGCGGCGTTTGTTGTTGATTCCGAACCTGCCGCACCCGGACGTTCCGGTCGGCCGGGACGAGCATGACAACCGCGTGACACGACAGGTCGGCGAGCAGCGCGAGTTTGCTTTTCCGCCCAAGCCGCACTGGGAGTTGGCCGAGCAGCTGGGGATTATTGATTTTGAGCGCGGGGTCAAGATTTCCGGAACCCGTTTCTATGTGCTCACCGGGCTCGGCGCCCGCCTCCAGCGCGCCCTGATCAGCTGGATGTTGGACCTGCATATCTCCGAACACGGCTATACCGAGGTGTATCCGCCGGTCATGGTCAAGGAACAGTGTCTGGTCGGAACCGGCAATCTGCCCAAATTCGGCGATAATCTGTACCGGGATGTTGAAGAGAACTTCTGGTTTGTTCCCACGGCCGAGGTGCCGGTGACCAATCTGTACCGGGATGAACTGCTTGAGGCTGATCAGCTGCCTATCTACCATGTGGCCTACACCCCGTGTTTTCGGCGAGAAAAAATGTCGGCCGGTCGCGATGTGCGCGGCATCAAGCGCGGTCATCAGTTCGATAAGGTCGAAATGGTCAAGTTCGTGCGGCCCGAGACCTCGGATGCCGAACTGGTCAGGCTGGTAGACAATGCCGAGGCTGTCTGCCGCGGGCTCGGCGTGCCCCACCGGGTGGTGCAGATGTGTACCGGCGACCTGAGCTTTGTGGCCGCCATGAAGTACGATGTCGAGATGTGGGCACCGGGCTGCCAGGAGTGGCTGGAGGT
>JAAXHF010000630.1 GCA_012271025.1 Deltaproteobacteria bacterium
CTACAACCTATAGTAAAACGCTCTAATACATCATCCCTTATCGGCCGGCGCGGCTGGCATGTCCAGCGTGGCTTCCCTCGCGGTCAGTTTAGAGCCCAATTACACAGGGTCCAGAGTAGGGATAGAGCGATGGCGAGACAGAGCAAAAAAATGACACATATCCGCGAAAGCCGTGAGCTGGCCGTAACTGGACTGAACGAAACCGAGTTGATGGAAAGAGACATGAGGAATTGGACGAAAGGGGTCATAGTAACCATGTGGCTAAAAGACAGCATCGCTTGGATGGAAGCGGCTGTCCTAATGAACGATTCGAGCATACGAAATCGACCGGAGGGTCAACCGGTAGAGCACAATCGGCTGAATGTGGCACACGTAGCCACAGGATACGCCTATGAACTGCTGATGAAGAGCATTGCGAAAGCGGACGACGTTGACATAAAGCCAGTGCACTCGACGGGAGAGGTCTTTGTAGAACTGGGAGACGAAAGACAACGGGAAATCAGGAAGGCTATGGCGAAACACGGGATAGAAAATGCGGAACAGTACCTTGCTGAGGTGAACGAAAGAATGTGTCACAAAGACCGTAAGTACTGGATGATTGGCAAAGATATGTGGTCGGCGACAGGAGGGGTTTTTAGCGACGTAGTATCAGGTGGGAGGTTGTCGATAGACAGGCTGGCGCAGATACATCAGGAGATAGTTTCCATAGGTTGGCAGGCACTGGAGGAATGGGAGAAGATACACTCAAAAGAACGCGGGGCGATTATCCAAACATTACGGGGAAGGAGATCAAGGTAGACATAAAGGGACCTTATCGGACGCTATAACCGGAGCGGCCCGTAGCTCCCCCAATAGAACCCCTAAACCAGCCATTTCCAGGCTACGGACAAATTATGACGATACTTTACCAAACATCACGCCCGACTACCGAACCGAACAAAGACGGTTTAGATCCTGCTACCGATGTGGCAATCCAGAGGCGTGTCAACGAACTCCATCGCGAATTTATAAATACCAGTGCAAAGAACGTCGATAGGTGGCTTACCACCATACTTGGAGTCTTGGCGTTCATCACCATTGTCGCTGGTATTGCCGGCTACATCAGCTGGGAGAAACTCGACGAGATCGCAGAAAAGGGCGAGAAAGTCATCGAGGAACTCGAAAAGTTCAGGGATCAGTATAGGACGCGGTTGGCAGAGTATGATGCCGAGAGGGTCGCCGAGGACCTAACCGAGGCGACCAGGACCGCGGAAGGTGTCCAACGAGATCCTGAGGCGTCTGTGTTAGACCGGGCGCGAGCTGACGCCGTCCTGCTTCAACAACAAGGAAACATTGAGGAGGCCATCGAAAAGTGGCGTGCCATCGTCAATGTCGCGGGAGAAGAGGAGGACCAGCTCCGGGCGCGGGCATGGTTCTCCATCGGTTATCTCCTCAATGACGAAGAGCTAGAAGAAAAGCTAGATGCCTACACCAAGGCTATCGGGCTGAATCCAACCTATTTTGCAGCCTACAATAATCGCGGCCTCGTGAGGAATGATATCGGCCTCGAGAAAAATGACCCCAGCCAGCACGAAGCCGCCCTTGCGGATTACGACCGCGCCCTCAGGCTGAGACCAAATAATGCCGTGGTCTACAATAATATCGGTAAGGCAAAGAATGACCTCGGCGACTACCAAGCCGCCCTTACGAACCTCGACCGCGCTATCGAGTTAAATCGGACCTTGGCCGCAGCCTACAATAATCGCGGCATCGCGAGGACTGGCCTCGGCCTCGAGGGAAATGACCCCAGCCAGCACGAAGCCGCCCTTGCAGATTACGACCGCGCTATGCATCTGGATGATGCTTATGCCCACGCCTACAATAATCGTGGCCTCACAAAGGAGATCCTCAACGACATAGACGGGGCGAGAGCAGATTATCAGCAATCGCTTGCCCTAGCCCAAGAGGCTGGCGACGAGAACCTCGTAGCGAAAGTGAAGCGCAACCTTAGTCGTCTCGACAACAACGAAGGGCAGTGACCTCCCAAGCTTTACACAATGTCCGTCATCAGACACTGCGGGCAGGACGGTCGGGACGCGGTGTAGGAAAATCAGGGACTTACGGGCTGGGCCGACTAGGCTCGACTGAATGAATCGCGGGTGAAACGGCTTGGGGACCAAAGATTGTTCGGTTCAGGATGTGGGTGTGGGCTTGGCCCTGAACGGTTTCCTTCACCCATCGCACCTCGTGACCGGCCGCACGCGGCTGAATGATGACTTCCTCCAGTATGTTCTCGTCGGCCAGGACTCTCACATGTCCATGATGGCGTCTATGTCCGCCCAGGTCACGTTAGACAGCTTCGCGCCGGTGGCAGCGTACTGCTGGCAGGCCCTGATGTCCTCCGGGGTGATATGCGAGTACATACGGATGATGTCGGCTTCGATCCGGCCCCCGTCCAGTAGCTCCATTATCAGCTCGACCGAGATGCGGGTGCCTTTTATCGTGGGTTTGCCGGCCAGTATCAGCGGGTCGGTAACAATCCGCTCCTGCCAGATCGGCGGTTGGTTCTTGTCTGTATCGGTCATGGCGCTTCTCCTCACGTGTCAGACCTGGGGTTTGCGCCGGTCGCGATAGACTTCGAGAGAGGCGGCGAACGCTCCGTCCTCCAGCGCGGCCGCCCGCGCCTGATGGATCGCGGCGGCCAAGGCCTGGTTGTCCAGCTCCCAGGTTTGGTGCAAGAGGTGCTTGGCCCCGGCTGCGGCCTTGCCGCCCAGCTGGAGACAGCGCTCGACCAGCGCGTCCGTTTCAGCCGCAAGGTCGCCGGGCTCGACCAGCCGCGTGACCAGGCCCCAGCGCTCGGCCTCGGCGGCGCTGAAACGCTGGCCCAGGAGCATGATTTCCTTGGCTTTGGCCAGCCCGATCAGCTGGGGCAGACGATAATTCTGGCCGACATCCGGCGGGGTGCCGTATAAGATCTGGGGCAGGGCAAAAAAGGCCGAGGTCGTCGCAATCCGGAAATCACAGGCCAGAACCAACTCCAGGCCGGCCCCCAGGCACGGTCCGTGGATGGCCGCAATGGTCAGCTGGTCGAGCTGCTCAAGCGTATCCAGCGCCTGGCCCCAGGGCGCCCACACCGCCTCCAGCGTTTCCTTGTCAGGGGGTCTGTGGGCGGCGGCCATCAGGTCCATGCCCGAACAAAAGCCGCGCCCCTCGGCTTTGAGGACGACGACGCGCAGGCCCGGAGCGTGGTGCAGCGCGTCACACGCCTGCTTGAAGTCGGCGATGAGTTGGTCGTTGACGGCGTTGAGGACGGCCGGGCGGTCGAGCACCAGAAAACCGACCCGTTCGTCGTGCTCGGCCGTCTCAAAGCGTACCGTATCCCATTCCATGCTCTTTCTCCCCCGTGCTACAGTGCGCAGCATAGCAGAGCGCACACCGCCGGGCCAAGCCGCCCGGCCTGGCTTAAAGAAAGGCGGCGGGTCTGGTAAGGGATGTGGATCATCCTGACCGCATTTCCGGGCCAGGCCGATACTGACAAGGAGATACAGCTTCACTCATGGCACGACAGACCCTCAGTCAACTGCTCGAAAACATGGGCTCCGGCAGCGCCGTCGCTCTGGCCCGCCTGATGACCCTGGTCGAACGTGAGGGCCGCGAGGTTGGCCCCATTCTTGAGGCCATCGCCCCGCAGCTCGGCCACGCCTTCACCATCGGGGTGACCGGCCCGCCGGGCGCCGGCAAATCCAGCCTGGTTGACGGCTTGACCACGCTGATGCGCGCCGCCCGCAAGACGGTCGGGGTGGTGGCCATTGACCCGTCGAGCCCCTTTTCCGGGGGAGCGCTGCTGGGCGACCGTATCCGCATGGGCCAGCACTATCTGGACAAGGGCGTGTTCATCCGCAGCATGGCCACCCGCGGCAGCCACGGCGGCCTGGCCCGGGCCACGCTGGACGTGATGAAGCTGCTCGACGCCTTCCGGTGCGATTACGTGCTGGTCGAAACGGTGGGGGTCGGCCAGACCGAGCTCGACGTGATGCGGGCGACCGATACGGTGATTGTCACCCTGGTGCCCGAGGCCGGTGATAGCGTGCAGGTCATGAAGGCCGGGCTGATGGAAATCGCCGATATCTTTGTGGTCAACAAGGCCGACCGCGACGGGGCGCAGCGGATGATGACCGACCTGAGCCTGATGCTGGAACTCAAGTACAGCAACAGGCCCGCCGGCCAGGCCGCTGCGTCGCAGTGGAAAATTCCCGTCCTGGCCACCCAGGCGATCAACAATGTCGGCCTGCCGGAACTGTTTGAGGCCATGGAGTCACACCACCAGTTTCTGGCCGACGGCGGCGAACTGGAACGACGCCGGACGACCCGGCGACAAGAGGAATTGCTGGCTCGGGTTGAGTACGCGGTCCGGCGTCGCCTGACCGATCAGCTTGAAATTGACCCGGCCCTGGCCCGCCTGTTTGAGGAAGTCGGGGCGGGCAGGCTGGACCCCCATAGCGCGTCCGAGCAAGTCCTGAGAAGCGAATTTCTGAAGAATGGAGGAGAGTTATGAAAGCAGCCGTCTTATACGAACTGAACGCCCCGGTCCAGGTTGAGGATGTTGATCTGGACAGCCCCAAGGCGGGCGAGGTCCGGGTCAGGATTGCGGCCAACGGCGTGTGTCACAGCGACTATTCGGTCATCCACGGGGTGCTCCGCTCGCCCCTGCCGGTGGTGCTGGGACATGAGGGGGCCGGCGTGGTCGAGGAGGTCGGACCCGGGGTCAGTCTGGTCAAGGCCGGCGATCACGTGGTGCTGTCGTTCGCCCCGTACTGCGGCCGCTGCTACTACTGCTCAATCGGCAGTCCGGTCCTGTGCACCAATATGCGCATGACCATGGGCAAGGGCACCCTGCTGGACGGGACGTGTCGCCTGAAGAAAAACGGCAAGGATATTCACCACATGGCCGGCCTGTCGAGTTTTGCCGAGTACGCCGTGGTCGATCAGACGGCGTGTATTCCCATCCCCGACAATGTGCCCCTGGACAAGGCCTGCCTGGTCGGCTGCGGGGTGATGACCGGCCTGGGGGCGGCCACCAACACGGCCAAGGTCCAGCCCGGCAGCAGCACGGTCGTTATCGGCTGTGGCGGTGTCGGCCTGAACACGATTCAGGGCTGTGTGCTGGCCGGGGCCAGTACCGTCATCGCCGTTGATCTGATGGACAACAAACTCGAGTTTGCCAAAGAGTTCGGCGCCACCCACACGATCAATCCCGGCCGGGAGGAATTGGTCAGGACGGTCCGGAGGCTGACCGAGGGCCGCGGGGCCGACTATGCGTTTGAGGTCATCGGTCTGGGCAAGACGATTGAGCAGGCGTATGCGTGTACCCGCCAGGGTGGCATGACCGTCGTGGTCGGCGCCCCCTCGCGCGAAGATACGGTCACCATTCCGGCCTCAAGCCTGCTGACCGAGAAATCCATCAAAGGCTCGCTGTACGGCTCAACCCGGCCCCGGGTGGATATGCCGCGGCTGATCGAGCTGTACATGAACAAGCGCATCAAGCTGGATGAGCTGGTGACCAGAACCTATGCCCTGGGCGAGATCAACGAGGCTATGGACGCCCTGGAAAAGGGCGAGGTGGCGCGCAGCGTGGTGGTGATGTAGGCCGTCCGTCCTGACGCCTGGGGTGGGTCAGCACGGCCCGCCCCGGGCTGTAAGGTCTCAGCCCGTCTTGTACAACTCCGAGGCATCGACATAGATCAGATAGTCTTGGATCAGTCCGTCGCGCATCTTGAAGACATTCGCAAACGGCACGCTGAGCCGGCTGCTGTCGTGCCGGGTATAGGTCACCCGGCCGTGGCAGATGACCGCGTCGGGTTGCTGCCAGGTATCGAACACCTCGTGCCGGATAGCCTTGATGCTGGATAAAAAGCCGGCGACCGCCTCCCGTGCCGCGTCTTTGCCGCTGACCGGCTCGGCGTTGGCAAACACAAAACTCGCGTCGGGGGTCAAAAACGAGGCAAAACCGGCCGGGTCATTGGTGTCAATGGTCTGAAAGAGTTCTCGAATCCAGTTCGGGGTAGGCATGGGCGCAATGTCCTTTCCTGCGGGTGGCGCCTATTGTGGCACTTTTTCTCCGTGCATCAAGACGACCCTCTTCCCCGTTGTGAAGCGTCCGGGGCTTTGCTAGACAGGGGCGAAGTCCGAGCCGGCGGCAGCGGGAGGGCCTGCGTCCCGCCAGGAGTATCCGCATGAACAAGCGCATCTACTTCAACGCCTTTCACATGAACTGTGTCGTGCACCAGTCGCCAGGGCTGTGGGTCCGCGAAGATGACAATATGGTCAATTACACCGATCTCAACCAGTGGGTGGAACTGGCCAAGCTGCTGGAACGCGGGAGATTCGATGCGCTGTTCCTGGCCGATGTGGTCGGCGTGTACGATGTGTTTCGCGGCAACCGGGAGGCGGCCGTGTCTGAAGCCGCCCAGATACCGGTCAACGATCCCATGCTGCTCATCCCGGCCATGGCGCACGCGACCCAGCATCTGGGATTTGGTTTCACCAGTTCCATACTCCAATACCCGCCGTTCACCTTTGCCCGGCTTATCTCGACCCTCGACCATCTGACCAAAGGGCGGGTGGCGTGGAATATCGTGACCTCGTATCTCGAAAGCGCGGGCCGCAACTATGGCCAGACCGGCTTGCCCGATCACGACGAACGCTACGCCATCGCCGATGAGTACTGTGACGTGTGTTACAAGCTGTGGGAGACGAGCTGGGAGGACGGTGCGGTCGTCAAAGACCGGGCGCGTGGGATCTATGCCGATCCGGCCAAGGTGCACGATGTCAGCCACGACGGCCGGTACTACCAGATGCACGGCTGCCACCTGTCCGAGCCCTCCCCCCAACGGACGCCGGTGCTCTTCCAGGCCGGGGCGTCGCCACGGGGTCGCGAGTTTGCCGCCCGTCATGCCGAGTGTGTGTTCGTGCTCGGCTCAAAGCCCGAGGTTGATGGCCAGTATATCCGGGACATTCGTCGGATTGCGCGTCGGCAGGGCAGAAATCCCGAGGACATCCTGTGCTTTGCCTATCTGAAGGTCATCACCGGCGACACCGAAGCTGCGGCCAAGCGTAAATACGAGGAATATTTTGAGCAGTGCCGTTACGACGGCGGGCTGGCCCTGCTCAGCGGCTGGAGCGGTATTGACTTCGGGCAGTTTGAACCGGACCAGCCGCTGGAATACATCGAGACCAACGCCATCCGCACGCTCGTCCACAGCTTTACCGACGGCGACCCGAGCCGGAAATGGACCATGCGTGACCTGGCCCGCTACGTCGGCATCGGTGGAGCCGGGCCAGTGCTGGTCGGGACGCCGGAACACATCGCCGACCAGCTTGAGGACTGGATTGCGGCCGGGGTTGACGGCTTCAACCTGGCCTACACCACGACCCCCGGCTCGTTTGCAGAGTTTATAGACGGGGTGGTGCCCGTGCTCCACCAGCGTGGCCGCATGCAAAAGGACTATGCACCCGGAACCTTGCGGGAGAAACTCTACGGCGGTGGCCGGGGCCGACTCCCCGAGCCCCACCCGGCAGCTCGGCATCGACGCCTGGGAGCTGCCGCCGGTGCGGTTGATACACCAGCTCGGGCGTGAGGTACGGACACTGTCTGCGTCCTGTCTCGGAGGCTTTTTGAAGCCCGAATTCATACTGATTATTGCGGAGGTCGAGCCGTCTTGAGCCGCCGGGCTTTTGCTCCCGCCCCTTTACTCTTGACCCGGAAGCGTTTATCTTCCGGCGATGCACCTAAGGAGCTGAGTTCACCCGGCTATCCGTATTTTTTACACCCAGGAGAGGTCCGCTATAGGGAGGGAATTATCGATGGGCATGCTTGCTAACGTCTCGCCTGCTTTAGGCATTATCGGTTTGGTGGTCGCGTTTCTGATCTACCGCTCGGTCGCCAGTCGCCCGGACGGGACTGATCGGATGCGCGAGATTGCGGGCTATATCCACGAAGGCGCCATGGCCTTCCTCAAGCGCGAGTATCAGATCTTGAGCATCTTCGTGGTGGTGGTTTTTCTGCTGCTGGTGTGGGCCGTGGCCTGGCAAACCGGGGTCGCCTTTCTGACCGGAGCGATATTTTCTGTCATGGCCGGACTGTTCGGCATGCAGTCTGCCACCAAGGCCAATGTGCGCACGTCTGAGGCGGCCCGTTCAGAAGGCCAGGCCGCAGCCCTGCTGACCGCCTTTGACGGTGGCGCGGTGATGGGTTTGGCGGTGGCCAGCCTGGGTCTGCTGGGTGTGGGTATTTTCCTGGGTGTGTTCTCCGATCCTGCGACCTCGCGTTACATCAGCGGTTTTGCCATGGGCGCCAGCTCGATCGCCCTGTTTGCCCGGGTCGGCGGCGGGATCTATACCAAAGCGGCCGACGTTGGCAGTGACCTGGTTGGAAAAGTTGAAGCCGGCATCCCTGAGGATGACCCGCGCAACCCGGGCGTTATCGCCGATAACGTGGGCGATAACGTGGGCGACGTGGCCGGTATGGGGGCGGATATTTTTGAGTCCTACGTCGGGTCCATCATTGCCACTATTGCCATCGGGGCGACCGCTCAGAACGCCCTGTTGGCAGTCCTGAATTCAGGCGGAGCCGTGCCGGCAGACGCAGACCGGGGTCTCCTCATCGGCTCCCTGATGGCCTTGCCGCTCAGCATGGCCGCGCTCGGACTGCTGTCTTCCTTTCTGGGTATTGCCTCGATGCGCGTGTTGAAGCAGATTGGTCCCCAATCGGCCCTGCGCTACTCGACCTTTATCGCCGCCGGCGTCTTTCTTGTCGGCGCCTACCTGCTGGTTGCGGCTTCCCCGGTCAGCACCGGAGTGTTCTGGGCCTTGGCCGCCGGCTGTCTGGTCGGCATCGGCATTGGCCTGATCACCGAATATTACACCTCAGCCGGACCGGTTGAGCGGATTGCCGAGGCCAGCAAAACCGGTTCTGCCACCAATATCATCAACGGCCTGGCGGTCGGTCTGGAGAGCTGTGCGCTGCCGGTCCTGGCGATTTGTGTGGCCATCTTCATCGCCAACCAGTTTGCCGGCCTGTACGGCATCGGTATTGCCGGGGTCGGCATGCTGGCCACGGTCGGTGTCACCATGACTGTCGATGCCTACGGCCCGGTTGCCGATAATGCGGGCGGTATCTCGGAGATGGCGGAACTCGGGCCTGAGGTCCGTCAGATCACCGATGGACTCGATGCCCTGGGCAATACCACCGCCGCCATCGGCAAAGGCTTTGCCATTGGCTCTGCCGCGCTGACCGCCCTGGCGCTGTTCGCCGCGTTTACCCAGGCCGTGAATCAAAACCGGCTGGCGGCCGATTTAGGCCCGCTCCAGATCGTGGTGACCGAGCCGACGGTCATGATCGGGCTGCTGTTGGGCGGCATCCTGCCGTTCTTTATCGGCGCCCTGACCATGACGGCTGTGGGCCGGGCCGCAGGGCAGATGGTGGATGAGATCCGGCGTCAGTTCCGCGAAATTCCGGGTTTGCTGGAAGGCAAAGAAGGCGCCCGGCCCGACGCTGCCCGGTGCGTTGATATTTCAACCACCGCCGCGCTCAAAGAGATGGTTGTGCCCGGTCTGACCGCTGTGGTTGCCCCGGTGCTGGTGGGCTTAGTTCTAGGCGCGGCCGCGCTGGGCGGCATGCTGGCCGGTGCCACCATCACCGGTGTGCTGCTGGCCTTGTTCATGTCGAATGCCGGCGGTTCCTGGGACAACGCCAAAAAGTCCATCGAAAACGGGAAAGTGCCAGGTGAGTCAAAAGGCGGCGAGGCGCATAAAGCTGCGGTGGTGGGTGATACGGTCGGTGATCCGCTCAAGGATACGTCCGGTCCCTCGCTCAACATCCTGATCAAGCTGATGGCGGTGGTGGCGCTGGTGATTGCGCCGCTGCTGGTCTAGCGTTCCTGTTCGCGGTGTCGTTGCAAGGGCGGGTCTTCGGACCCGCCCTTTTGTATTCGCGGCTCGGTCAGCTTGACATGTGATTAACATGCAAGTAGGTTTATCACATGTCAAAAATGATCCAGCTACGGAACGTCCCCGATGAGCTGCATAAGATACTCAAGGCCAGGGCAGCCTTGGCTGGCACGTCTCTGTCTGACTATCTGATCGCACAGATGCAGCGCCACGTCGAATATCCAACCCTGGAAGAGCTGCGCCAGCGGCTCCGAGCTCGAACTCCGGTCCGTCCCAGCCTTCGGCCAGCCCACGTCGTCCGAGAGGAACGGGACAGGCCGTGATTGTCGTTGATGCTTCGGCGATTCTTGAACTGCTTTTAGCGGCGACCGCAGCGCCTGATATCGAAAATCGGCTTCTGGGAACGCTGGAGTCTCTGCACGCCCCCCATCTGCTCGATCTTGAGGTCGCGCAAGTCTTACGCCGGTATGTGTCTGCCGGCGAGCTGACGCCCCAGCGAGGCAGGCAGGCGCTCGACGACTTGGGTGAGCTGCCGATTATCCGTTATCCGCATAACCTCTTTCTGTCGCGCATTTGGGCGCTGCGCCACAATGTCACTGCCTATGATGCCGCGTACCTGGCTCTTGCAGAGTCACTGCCGGCTCCGCTGGTCACCTGCGACGCTCACCTGGCTTCCGCGCCCGGCCATCGGGTGACCATCGAGCTTGTCCAGACCAGCCGCTGAGAGCCCGCCGTCACATGGCGTCGCGTTTGATCCGGCCCTGCTCGTCGTCCGTCCAGGCCGGCAGGATGTGAGCGGCCGACACTTCTAGCAGAGTGAGACGCTTCCTGCCCTTCGGCCCGGTGCCCCGACTGATGTCAAGCAGTCGCACTTGTGGAGAAGCCTCGTCTGGGCTGATTGCTGTCTCGTTATCTCGTTGGTCAAGCTGGCCCAGACGCTGCCATTCCTTTTCCCAGGCCAGGACGTAGTACGGTTCGGTCGGGGTCGCTGCGGGTGCGTAGAACGGGATGCGCCGGTCAGCATAGAACAGCGCTCCGCTGTCAAAGCAGCGATAGAAGAACAGCGGTCGTGGGCCGACCTGTGAAACAACCCGCTCCATGAACGGCCGGTAGGTTCGGGCTGCGGCAATCGTCGGCTGAATGACGTGGTTGACCAGCAAAAACAGGCTGGTCGTAAAGACCGCCAGCGCCCCGAACACAGCCTCCCAGGCGCGGCGGCGCAAACCCACGACCAGCCCGATCATTGCCCCGCTGACGCCCAGCAGCCAGGCGCCAAAGGCCAGGGGATGGGAGGCGACTACTCCGCTGAACAGCGGCAGGTTACTCCTGTCCTTGGGGTGCAGCAGGGGACGAATCGGAGCGAACGGGTCCAGGCCGCCGGCCTCGGCCAGCACCCCGACCACCGCGATGAGGATGACGACGGCACTGGCATAGCCGGCCGCCTGGATAAGTCGCTCGAATCCGCGCGGCAGCTCGACCTCACCCCGGCGCAGCGCCTGCCACCAGGCTCCGAGCAGCAGGGCGGCGGCCGGATACAGGGGCAGGATATACACGCTGCGTTTGCTGCTCGAAGCCGAGTAGAACACAAACACGGTCGCAAACCAGACAAGCGGGAACAGGAACTGGTGCTGAGCCCAGCGCCCGCGCGAGCGGTACAAAAAATAGACCAGCGGCGGCAAGAAAAAACTCCACGGCGCCATGCCCATGAACAGGTTGGGAAGAAAGTAGTAGAAGGGGTGCTCGTGTCCGGCGCCGGCCGCCCCGCTGGAAATAAAACGCAGGACGTTCTCTTTCAGGATCTGCTTTTCAAAAAACGCCTCGCCGCCCTGCCACAGTGCCAGCCCATACCATGAGCCGGCCACACCCAGGTACAGCAGCCCGCCGCTGAGCACATGCATGCGACGCAGGAAGCCGATGTCCCGGCGCAGCAGCAAGAACACGCCGACGATCAAGCCCGGCAGCACGCCGCCGACCGGCCCTTTGGCCAGACTGGCCAGGCCGGCCAGGCCGTAGAAGCCGAGGACATGGGTCCAGTCGAAACGCCCGGCGCGGTAGCCTGACCAAAAGCTCAGCACCGCAGCCACCATAAAGACGCTCAGGGTCATATCGACCCGCGCCGTTGTCGCAGCCCGGAACCATTCAAAGCTGGTGGCCAGAATAATCCCGGCCAGCAGTCCGGCCTCGACCCCCCACAGGGCTACTCCGGCGTAGTACGTCAGCAGCACGCCCAGCACCGCCAGCAGTGCCGACGGGAGGCGAATCGTCAACTCGTTCGGTCCTCCCCCAAGGTGGCTCGCCAGCGCGCCGAGCCAGTGAAAGAGCGGCGGTTTTGAGGGGATGATATGGCCGTTGCGCAGGGGCAGGATCCATTCTCCGTGGGTCGTGATCTCCCACACTACGGTGGCTTCCCGGGGCTGGCCCTTGGTGTAAAAAGGCAGCTCGCCCAGCCCCCAGACGTACAGGCTGAGGCACAGGCAGGCGAGGCCGAGAGCGGCGGGCAGGGGGCGCACGGACCTGGGTTCTCAGTCCGACGAATCGGACGGCGGGTCGGCCGGTGTCGGCAGCAGGGCAACCAGAGCCAGGCGATGCTTTTTATCCGGCCCCCGCCCGTGGCTGGTGACCAGATGCTCCAGGCGGGGCGATGCGGTTGGCGGCAGGCGCTGCCAGTCCTCCTCGCGCATGAGCAGATACAGCTGTGAGCCGTGGTTTGTCGCCAGCTGGGCCAAGTCCTGGGTGTAGGACGGGATACGCCGGTCGGCATAAAAGTTCGCGCCGTAGTCGTAGGCGTTCTGGTAGAAATACAGCGGCGCGTCCTGCACGGTTGAGCGAGCCCCCAGCATGAACGGTTTATAGGTCCGCTCTTTGGCCAAAATGGGATGGAAGAGCGCGTTGGTGAAATACAGGGAGGAGGACATGAGGACAGTCAGGGCGGCGAACACCCACATCCACTGCTCCCGCTTGAAGCCCACAAAATACCAGCCGAGCGCAGACGCCAGGATGGCCAGCCAGGCCATGACGACCGGGAAATGGCTCTGGAGGCCGTGGGCGACCAGCGGCAGGTTGGCCTGATCGCGGGGATGCAAAAACGGAGAGACGAGATGGGCCAGATCGATCCCGGCTCCATGGGCCAGCAGACCCACGACAATGACCGCAAATCCGCCGCCCAGCAGTACGACCGAGGCTTTGCTGAGACGCACCACGGCGGGCGAGAAGGCGGCGGCCCGATCCATCAACTCCTGCCACCACACTCCCAGCAAGAGGGCCAGCGCCGGATACACGGGCAGGATGTAATTGCTGCGCTTGCCGGACGCCAGACTGAAGAACAGCAGTTCAACCCCACACCAGATCATCAGATAGCGAGACTTGGCGTCGCCCTGACCGTGGGAGCGGTACAGGGCGTAGATCAGGGCCGGAAAGAACAGGCTCCAGGGCAGCATGCCGGCGCACAAGGTCGGCACGTAGTAGTAAAAAGAGTGATCCCGACTCGGCCCGCCCTGCTCGCTGGCAAAAAAGCGAAAGACATTCTCGTCCAGAATTTGGCGCGAGACAAACTCGCCGCCGCCCTGGGCCGTGGCCAGCACATACCACGACGCCGCAATCACAACCATGACCAGCGAGCCGCCCGCCAGCTTCATCTTCGAGATGAACTGGAGGTCCCGGCGCTCGGCCAGAAAAGCGACAATGACCAGGACCGGCAGCAGAAAACCCAGCGGCCCTTTGGCCAGGATCGCCAGCCCCAGACTCGCATAGAACACGTACACAAGGCTGCGCCGGCTGGCGCGTTCCTGCCACAGCTGGAAAAAGCTCAGCATGGCTGCGGTCATGAAAAAGACCAGCAGCATGTCGCTCCGGGCGTGAATAGCCCAGCGTGCCCACTCCGGCGAGGTGGCCAGAATCAGCGCGGCAAACAGCCCCACCCGCCAGCTCCACCAGGCCTGGCCGCAGAAAAACGTCAACACCACCGCAGCACTGGCGGCAAAAGCCGAGGGCGCGCGCACGGCGAACTCGCTGACCTGACCGCCAAGCAGTGAGATGCCGGCCCCAATCCAGTGGAACAGCGGTGGTTTGAGCGGCATCTCGGTGCCGTTGCGCCGGGGCAGGATCCAGCCGCCGTCGTTGACGATCTCCCAGACGATCAGCGCTTCTTTCGACTCTTCGTAATTATAGAACGGGATCCGACCGAGTTCCCAGAAATAGAGCAGGGAACACAGCAGCAGGAGACCGACGACTATGCGTCTGGTACGCCGCGTCTCAGGCATGATGCACCTCGCCGTCCGCCCGGTCTGCTCCCAGCCCTGTCCCAGGTGTCAAGCCTGCTGACCCGGTCGGGGTGGCGGCCCGTTGGCGAATGAGCAAGCGACCGGCCCAGACCTCAGCGTGGTTCCTCACGTTTCAGCACCCGGTATGCCGTCAAGAGTTGATCGACCCGTTCTTGCTCGGAAGAGTAGCGTTTCAGACCGAGAAAAAGCTTGACTAACTCGTCCTCCCCCGCCTCTTCCGCCGGTTGCAGCACTTTGAGTAATTCGTCCACCAGATTCGGAAATTTTTCGCTCGGAATGTAGTAGTGGGCCCAACCAAACTCGCAGTGACGGTGCAAGATCTTCGCAATCATCTTCTCCAGCGAGTCCCGTCCTGCCATGAAGCCGATTCCTCCTTACACCCCGCGTCTGTATCTGCCCCCACTCCCCGGTGCGCCGCTACCTTAATGCCTCCACCGGTCGGAGTCAAGATAAAGGGGGGCGCCGGCCGCGGGCCTCTTGCCTCGGCCCCGGCTTTTTGCCACAAGGGCCGACCATGGTCCGAAAGTCTGCCGTTCAGTTGTCGAGCCGCATTACCCATCCGGCGACCGTCCGGGCGCTGCAACGGCGGCTGCTGGCCTGGTACGGCCAGCACGGCCGCGATCTGCCGTGGCGTCGGACCCGCGACCCCTACGCGATTCTGGTCTCTGAGGTCATGCTGCAACAGACCCAGGTGCAGCGCGCGCTGCTGTACTATGACAAATTCCTGTCCCGCTACCCGACAGTGGAGGATCTGGCCAGAGCCGACGAACCCGAGGTACGCGAGACCTGGCACGGGCTCGGCTACTATGCCCGTGCCCGCAACCTGCAATTGACCAGCCGAAAAATCGTCGCCGAGCATGACGGACGCTTTCCCGACACGCCCGAAGAGCTGCAAAAACTGCCCGGGATCGGTCCGTATACGGCCGGTGCGGTGTCGAGCTTTGCCTTTCATCGCCACGCCGCCATCCTCGACACCAACGCCGCCCGGGTGCTGAGTCGCTTCTTTGACCTGCCCAAGGCCCAACAAACGACCCGCTTTCTGTGGTCGGTGGCCCACCACGTCACCCCGCTCGGCCAGGCCCACATCTTCAACCAGGCGATTATGGATCTTGGCGCGACCGTCTGTACGGCGCGGGCTCCACGCTGCCCGGCGTGTCCGCTGCGGCCGGTGTGTCGGACGCTGCGGCGGGAAAAAGCGACAAAAAGCGAAGCCCGTCCGACGGACCAGGGCAGTATTTGACGGCTCCGGTCGGGTGGCCTATAGTGGGGTCCCGCAAGCACAGTTCCCCAGCAATCCGACCGTGTCACCGAATATGGCTTGAGTGTGGAAGTTGTCGCTCTCATTCCGGCCCGCTACGGCTCTACGCGTTTTCCAGGAAAACCGCTGGCCCTGCTGCGTGGCAAGCCGATGATTCAGCACGTCTACCAGCAGACCTGCCAGGTGCCGGGCGTGGACCGGGTGATGGTGGCGACCGATGACGAGCGGATTGCCGCTGCGGTGCGGGCCGTGGGTGGCCAGGTGGCCATGACCCGGGCCGATCATCCGACCGGGACCGACCGCCTGGCCGAGGTCGCCGCAGGCCTGACGGCCGACCTGATTGTCAACGTGCAGGGCGATCTGCCCTTTTTCCCGCCGGCCATGGTCGGAGACGCGGTGAGCGCGCTCGAACACAGCCCGACCGCAGCCATGGCAACGGTCAGGACACCGATTCACAGCCGTGAGGAGTGGCACGACCCCAACGTGGTGAAGGTCGTGACCGACCGGGACGGCTTTGCCGTGTATTTTTCGCGCAGCCCGATTCCGTTCTACCGCCAGCCGCCCAGTCCGGACCAGGTGCCGGACCAGATATGGGGCTACCGCCACATCGGGCTGTACGTGTATCGTCGGGACTTTCTGCTGACCTTCAGCCGGCTGGCGCCAACTCCCCTGGAGGAGGCCGAAAAGCTCGAACAGCTCCGGGCTGTGGAGTGGGGCTATAAAATTCGGATGACGGAGACGGAACGCCCGACAGTTGAGGTTGACACGCCGCTCGACCTGCGTCGCGCAGAGGAGATGTTGCCATGACGACTGCTGGCAGAGCAGGACGCAAGACAAAGTTCATCTTTGTCACCGGGGGGGTTGTTTCGTCCTTGGGCAAGGGCTTGGCTGCGGCCTCGCTGGGCGGCTTATTGGAGAGCCGGGGCCTGAATGTCACCCTGCTGAAGATGGACCCGTATATCAACGTCGATCCCGGTACCATGAATCCCTTTCAGCACGGGGAGGTGTTTGTGACCGATGACGGGGCCGAGACCGACCTCGATCTGGGACACTACGAGCGCTATGTTTCGACCTCGCTGGGGCGCCAGAACAGCTTCACTACCGGTCAGGTGTACGACACGGTCATTGCCCGGGAACGGCGTGGAGACTATTTGGGCGGCACGGTTCAGGTCATTCCCCACATCACGGACGAGATCAAACGGCGTATCCTAGACGCGGCCAAAGGCTTTGACGTTGCCATCTGCGAGGTCGGCGGCACGGTCGGGGACATCGAGAGTCTGCCCTTTCTGGAGGCGATTCGCCAGTTTCGCTGGGACTGGGGACGCGAGCACGTCTTATACCTCCACCTGACCCTGGTGCCTTTTATCTCGGCGGCCGGTGAACTCAAGACCAAACCCACCCAGCACAGCGTCAAAGAGCTGACCAGCATGGGGATTCAGCCCGACGTGTTGCTGTGCCGCACGGATCGCTACCTGGATCACAAGGTCAAGGCCAAGATCGCCCATTTCTGCAATGTTGACGAGCACGCGGTGATTACGGCCAAGGACGTGGACTGCATCTACGAGGTCCCGCTGGTCTTTCATCAAGAGGGGCTCGATCAGTGTGTCGTGGACAAGCTGAACATGTGGACCGGCACCCCGGACCTGAGCCGCTGGGAAAAAGTCGTGCGGACGTTTCAGCAGCCGCAAGACCAGGTACGGATCGCCATGATCGGCAAGTACGTCGAGCTGATTGACTCGTACAAGAGCCTCAACGAAGCCCTGGCCCATGGCGGCTTTGCCAATGAGTGTCGGGTCGAGGTGGACCACATCGACTCCGAACAGCTTGAGGCCGGCGAGTTTCCGGACGCGCTCGGCCAGGCCGACGGTGTCCTGGTCCCGATGGGCTTTGGCCAGCGCGGCACCGAGGGCAAGATTACGGCCGTCCGCTACGCCCGCGAAGGGGGCGTGCCGTTTCTGGGCATCTGCTTCGGCATGCAAATGGCGGTGATCGAGTTCAGCCGCAACGTGTGCGGTCTGGACAAGGCCAACTCGGCCGAGATCGACCCGGACACGCCCCATCCGGTGATCGCTCTCATGGCCGAGCAGAACCAAGTCGTGGAAAAAGGTGGGACCATGCGCCTCGGCGCCTACCCCTGCACCGTGCTGGACAGCAGTCTGGCGGCCAGTGTGTACGGCAAAAAGCGGATCTCGGAGCGGCACCGCCACCGCTATGAATTCAACAACGCCTATCGTCACCAGCTCAGCCAGAAGGGACTGATCTTCAGCGGCCTGTCGCCCGATCAGAGCCTGGTCGAAATCGTCGAGCTGGCCGACCACCCGTGGTTTATCGGCGTCCAGTTCCACCCCGAGTTCAAATCACGCCCGTTCGACTGCCATCCCCTGTTCAGAGGCTTTGTTCAGGCCGCCCGGCAGCGCCGGGCCGGTTATGGCGTGCAGGCCGAGTATACGTCACCTGCCCTTCCCGAGCCAAAGCTCGGGCTGGGCCACATCCAGGGGAAGGCTGAGGGCGTATGATCCGCGAGTGTCAGCCCGACGCCGTTCCGATCGGGCGCCTGGTGTGTGGCCGGGGCCGGCCGTTCGTGCTGATGGCCGGTCCGTGCGTCATCGAGAGCCGGGATTCCGCTCTGCACCACGCCCAGGCGCTGAAAACCGTGACCGACCGCCTGCAGATCCCGCTGGTGTATAAATCCTCGTACGATAAGGCCAATCGGACCTCGGTGGAGTCCTTCCGGGGACCGGGCCAGGACGAGGGGCTGCGTATCCTGGCCGGCGTGAAACGCGAACTGGAGGTGCCGATTCTGACCGATGTGCATACGCCCCAAGAGGTTCGGGCGGCGGCTGAGGTGGCCGATATTGTCCAGATTCCGGCCTTTCTGTGCCGCCAGACCGACCTGCTGGTGGCGGCCGGCCGGAGCGGTCGGGTGGTCAATATCAAGAAGGGCCAGTTTGTGGCTCCGCACGATATCGCCCACGCCGCCCACAAGGTCGCCTCAACCGGCAATCGGCACATTCTGCTGACCGAACGGGGGGCCAGTTTTGGCTATAATTATCTCGTCTCGGACTTTCGCGCGCTGCCGATCATGGCCCGCAGCGGCTACCCCGTGGTGTATGACGCCACCCACAGCGTGCAGCTGC
>JAAXHF010000356.1 GCA_012271025.1 Deltaproteobacteria bacterium
AGGCGCTCTGGGCTCGCTCCATCAACGGGTCGAGCACAGCAGCAACCCGTTCATCAGGCAGATGAAAGGCAGCAGCAGCAGCCTCCATCCAGCGGCGACTCCCCTCGGCCCCCAACGGGAAGGGGGCCGTGAGCACCGTGGCGCCGCGGTCGCTGAGCAGGCGCGCGGTTTCCGTGAGAAAGGGTTGGGTCAGCAGCACCGTGGTTCCAGCTCCCACGGCCGGCAGGTCAGTCGATTGCCGGGGCGGCAGCCTGCGAATCGTTTCGATGCCCATCCGTTGGAACAGGTGCATCTGCCGGTCTTCCACGGCATCAGCGAGGGTTCCCCCCAGCAGCAACTGACGCTCATCGCTGGCGGGGAGCAGGGGAACGAGGGCTGCCAGTGCCCCGTCTTCTCCCTGGGTGAACGTGGTTTCAATGCCGCTGCCGGAGTAGTTCCCCACCCGCACCCGGCCGGACAGCTCGTCGTTGAGCCGTTCGGCAGCCCGGGCCAAATCCAGCTTGATCACTTCGCTGGGGCAGGACCCCACCAGAAACAGCGTGCGGACCTCGGGGCGGCGTTGCAGCAGTTCCTTGCAGACTCGGTCGAGTTCGTCGTGGGCATCGGCGAGGCCAGCCAGATCCCGCTCGCTGAGAATGGCTGGGCCGAAACGGGGTTCGGCAAAAATCATCACCCCTGCGGCGCTCTGGATTAGATGGGCGCAGGTGCGTGATCCCACCACAAGAAAAAAGGCATCGGGCATGCGCCGATGCAGCCACACAATCGAGGTGAGGCCGCAGAACACCTCGCGCGGCCCCGACTCCTTCAGCAGCGTTGGCCCGGCCATCGGCCGCTCCCTTGATGATCAACCTCTCCAAGTTGCGAATAAATCCGCTGAGGAGTGGAAAGGTCGCTCAAACTCTTCGGGATCGCTCAAGCCAGGCAGACCCTGGCCTGAGCTCAAAGGCGGCGGCGGAATCCGTCGTAACGATCGGAGCGATCGCTCTCCTCTGCTTTGCTCAAGCGCCAAACGTTGCGGCTGACCCGGCGGGCAACGAGGCCACCGCGCTCCACCCGTTCCGTTCCAGGGCGGGCCCCCAACAGCATGCT
>JAAXHF010000001.1 GCA_012271025.1 Deltaproteobacteria bacterium
CCCGAGGCGGTAACCAGGCGCATGGCAACCAACACGCCGACATACATCCCGGCCGGGTACAGGAAGCAACCCCAAATCGTCGGCAGCCCCCACTCGTAGCCAAAGCCCGAGCTGCCGAGAAAGGTGGCGCCACTGGCCGTGGTCGCGGCAAAGGCAAACGCGAGAAAGAGCGGTCCGTACGCGCCGCGCGCCGTGGCAAAGTCGTCCGCGTGCCTGACCCGTCGTTGGGCGAACACGCCGATGGCCAGCATGCCGCCGATATACAGGAGAAGAAAAATCCACGACCAGGTAATGAGTGACATGCGGGGATTAGGTTCTGAGCGGTGTCAGATCGCGCCCTCGGCCTGGGCTGCCTCAACCTCTTCGTTACTGTAACCGACCAGCTCCCGCAGGATTTCCTCGGTATGCTCGCCCAGGCGGGGCGAAGTCGTGACCTCGACCGGTGAATCGGAGAGCTTGAGCGGACAGCCGACCGTTTTGAACCGTCCGCGCTCCCGATGCTCGACTTCGGCGATAATGTCCCGCGCGGCCAGCGACTCGTCTTCCATCAGCTCTCTCATGTCCAGAATCGGGCCGCAGGGCACATTGGCCGTGTTGAGGAACTGCATGGCTTCATACTTGGTGTGTTTTTGGGTCCAGGCCTCGATCGTCGCGAAACAGTCATCCAGATGGGGGAGACGCGCTTCCGGCGTGGCATAGTCAGGATGGTCGATGAGTTCCTCGCGGCCAATCAGCTTCATCAGCGGCCCCCAGACTTGAGCCTGGACGACCACATAGATGTAGTCATTAGGGCCGCCGGGTTTGCATTTGAGGGCCACCCCCGGATGGCCGCCACCGGAGGCATTACCGGAACGCGGCACGACTGGGCCAAAGGTCTTATCGGGATATTGCGGGTACTCCTTCAAGGGACCGTGGGCAAGTCGCTGCTGGTCGCGCAGCTTGACTCGACACAGATTCAGCACCGCATCCTGCATGGCGACCTCAACCCGCTGACCAGCCCCGGTTTTCTCACGCTGAAAGAGGGCCGCCAGAATCGCGGCTACCAGATGCATGCCCGTACCGGAATCCCCAATCTGCGCTCCCGTACTGGTCGGCGGGCCGTCGTCCCAGCCCGTCGTGCTCATGGCTCCGCCCATGGCCTG
>JAAXHF010000418.1 GCA_012271025.1 Deltaproteobacteria bacterium
ACCATACACCGGGCAAGGCCCCGGTCAGCACCACAGGCACCATCGTCAGGGCAAAAAGCGCAACCACGCCAGCCGTGGCCGCCAGCATCAATTGCGAGGCCGGGCGCGCACGCCGCCACAGCGACAGGCCCAACCCACGACGCGCAGCCCGGGTCAGACGCCGCGCGTCCTGCTGCATCGCCATCAGCGCCGGTACAAACACCAGCACCAGCACAAACCCAAAAGCCAGACCAAAGACCAGCGTGATCACCGTGGGTTTCAAAAATTCGGCCTGAACCGATCCTTCGGCCAGCAACGGGGCCAAGCCAAAGACAGTGGTCAGTGTGGTCAGCAAAACCGGGCGCAAACGATCCGCCGTGCCGTCGATAATGGCTGGCACCAGCCCGCGGTCCTGTTGATAGCTGTCAATCGTTGTCACCAGCACGATGGAATCGTTGATGATGATCCCCGTCATGCCCAGCAGGCCCACCACGGTAAACATGCTCAGCGGTACCTCCCAGATGTAATGGCCCCAGATCGCCCCGACCAGACCAAAGGGGATGATCGCCATAACCACCAGCGGTCGGCTCCAGCTGGCAAAGACCCAGGCCAGCACCAGATAGATGCCGGTCAGACACAGGATCAGGCCGGTGCGCGCCTCGGACAGGAATTCATCCTCCTGCTCGCTCAGGCCGGACATGCGCCATTCGACCTGTCGTTCGGCGGCGATGTTGGGCAGGATCACCTCGTTCAGGGCGCGTTCGATTTCTGCGGCGCGGGCGGGGTTGTCCTCGGAGATATCGCCATTCACCGAAATCACCCGCAGACCGTTTTCGCGGCGGACGGTGGAGAAGCCCGCCTCGCGCTCGACCGAGACCAGATCGGCCAGCGGCACATAGACCCCGTCGGGCGAACGCATCAAAGTCCGCTCAAGGAAATCGGCGGTCAGTTCCACCTCGGGCAGTTCCACGCGAATCTCGGCGCTGCGGGGGCCGTCGGGGAAGGTGGCGGCTTCGATCCCGTTCAGGCGGTTGCGCAGTACGCGGCCAAGCGT
>JAAXHF010000004.1 GCA_012271025.1 Deltaproteobacteria bacterium
AGAATACGCGAGGCGGTCAGGGCGTGGAGATCGACCCGCTCATGAAACGCCCGCAGCATGGTCTCATCGTCGGCCAGGGCGGCGGCGATGCGCAGCTCAATCTGGGAGTAATCGGCTCGAATCAGCGCCCGGTCCGGGGCGGCTCGGAAGCAGGCGCGAAAGGCCGCAGCTTTTGGGATCTGCTGGATATTTGGTCCGCCACAGCTCATCCGGCCGGTTGCCGCCCCGTTTTGAAAATACACCGGATAGACCCGTCCGGTTTGGGGGTCACACGAGGAATCAATGACCGCCCGGCCGTAGGTATTGACCCGCTTGGCGGTCTCCTTGTAGGCGAGCAGCAGACGCGCCAGCGGATGATCGACCTTTTTCAGGCTGGCGGCCCGGGTGTTGGGCAGGCTGATGCCGCAGTCGTGGAACAGCTGCCTGACCTGCTGGTGCGAGAGCCAGTTGACCACCCTGCCCTGACCGGCAAGCGTGGTGTCGAGCCGGTGTTTCAGGTCGGCCAAACGGGCTTCATCGTCCAGGGTGCGCGCCAGCCAGCGCTCGGCGTCAAAGCCCATGCCCTGCATTTCCAGCCAGGCCAAGCCCTTGATGCAGCCGAACTCGATATCCGCAGCCCGTTCCAGGCCGGCGGCTTTGAGTTCGCCCTGCAGGCCGGTGTACAGCGGCCACAGCACGGCCACATCGCGGGCCGCGTAGGCGCGCTGGGCCTCAGACAGCTCGGCCTGTGTCCAGTCGCTGGCGCGGACCGTTTTGGGCAGGCCGAGGTCGAGCTGGCGGGCTACCACGTCTTCCAGGCCATGGCCGGTGCGCAGTCCGGCCGTCAGCAACTGGCTGGCCAGCATGGTGTCAAACAGGCGCTGCGGCCAGGGGAGTCCGGCGCTGACCAGGAACTTCAGGTCAAACTTGGCGTTGTGGAAAATCCACATCCGGTCGGTTTCAAACACCGGCGCCAGGGCTTGGGGAGGCAGGGCGTAGGCGTCAAACAGGTAGACCTGCTCGGGCGTGGCCAGCTGGATCAGCCGCAGCGCGTCTTTTCGGCAGTCCAGGCCGCTTGTTTCAGTATCGCAGGCCAGAGCAGGCGCGGCCAGGAGCTGCGGCAGGAGGCGGGTGAGCTGGCTGAGGCTGGAGACGTAGGTATAGGCCGGCGTCGGACACGGGGGACGCGGCTCGCTGCGTGATTGGTGGTCAGCGTCCTCCCTGAAGACGCACCGCTCCCCGGTTTGCTGGTCAAACTCTTCGGGGAACAGCACGCCCTGCTGCTGAGATGGCTCGACCGCCATCAGGCCGCCCGGCCGTCCCGCTCGCCCTTCAGAAAAGCGCTCATACACTCGTAGGCGCGCGGGTCTTGCACGAAGAACAGGTGCCCGCCCTCAAACAGTTCGAGTTGAGCCGAGGCGATCTGGCCCAGCATGGCCCGTTGATTGCTGACCTGGGCAATGCCGTCGTAGCGACCGGCGGCGATCAACACCGGCATACGCAGTGACGGCAGCCGGTCATAGGTATCGTGAGCCTTGCGGGCCTCGATCTGGCGGCGGGCGCCCATGGCGTGGCCCGGCTCGTCGGCTCCGATACGCAGGCCGGCCAGCATCTCATCGACCAGCGCCTGGAATTCGGTCGGATTGGCCGCCTGCCAAGCCGCGTCACGACGCGTGTCAACCAACTCCACCACCCGCTGCGCCCAGTCTTCGAGCGTGAGGCCGGCGAGTTCATGCAGAGGGTAGGACGCGCCGCCCCGTCCGCCGCTGCTGGTACAGGTCAGGATCAGGCGCTCGACCCGCTGCCCATAGCGCAGGGCAAACTCCTGGGCGACCATGCCGCCGAACGACACCCCCATGACCATGCAGCGCTCCCAGCCCAGCGCGTCGAGCAGGGCGTTGGCGTCATCGGCATAGTTGGCCATGGTATACGGCACATCGGGTTTGTCGGTTTGGCCCAGGCCGCGCTGATCGTAGGCCAGCACCTCGCAGTGCTGGCTGAACGGCGCGTCAAAGGCGTTGGGCGAGCGCCGCAGATCTCCGCCGGTGCCGCTGATGAACAGCAGCCGCGGTCCGCTGCCCCGGGTTTCATAGTACATGTGCAGATCACGAACGGCGATGAATGGCATACGCGTCCCCCAGTGTGGTTTCCCTTTCCCTAGCACGGGGCGGTTTGTCGGCTCAAGCCGAATCAGGCTTTGCAGGGAAAACGTGTTCACCCGATGACGACACGTTTCCTCTTTACAGACTCACCGGCCGGCTGCTAGTCAGAGGACAAGGAGGGGAAACCATGCTGCGTCCTAAAAAAGTCGGCCATGTGGTCTTGAAAGCGCGCGATCTGGATTGTCTCGAAGAGTTCTATACCCAAGTCCTGGGCTTTGAGGTCGTCACCCGGCTCAGCCGCCCCAAGGGGGTGTTCTTCAGCCTGGGCGAGCAGCACCACGATCTGGCGGTGCTGGAAGTTCCGGCCGAGGCCACGCCGGTGCACGACGAGCAGGTCGGCCTCCACCACGTCGCCCTGCAGGTCGAAGACTTCGACGCTCTCAAAGCCTTTTATCAGGCCCTCAAGCAGCGTCGGGCCGAGATCACCGGCACCATCGACCACGGCATCACCAAAAGTGTGTATTTTCGGGACCCCGAGGGCAACCAGTTCGAGCTGTACTGTGACGAGGGCGAGGATGGGCTGGGGCGCCTCAGACGGGGCGAAGCCAACGCCTTCACCCCGCTCGACCTGGAATCCTAAAAGGCCTGGTGGCGGACAAAAACCGCAGCGTCCTGCTCGGCGAAAAACACCAGCCGGACTTCGTTGAGAGACGTATCCTCGGCCAGAAAATCGGCAATGGCGCGCGAGGCCACGCCCGCAGCCTCCTCGCGCGGATAGCCGTACACGCCGGTTGAGATGGCGGGAAAGGCGATGGAGCTGAGGCCGTGCTGCACGGCCAGGGCCAGCGCATTGCGGTAACACGCCGCCAACAGTTCGGCCGCCCGCTCACCCTCGGCGCTCTTGACCGGTCCAACCGTATGAATCACAAAGCGCGCCGCCAGACGACCACCAGAGGTGATGACGGCCTGCCCGGTCGGCAGGCCGTCGGGGTAGGACACCCGCCGAATCTCCTGGCAGGCGGCCAGAATGTCGGGACCGCCGGCCCGATGGATGGCGCCGTCCACCCCACCCCCGCCCAGCAGGCTGGCGTTGGCGGCGTTCACAATCGCATCGACCCGTTGTTGAGTGATATCGCCGACCAGCACCCGAACCCGACCGCTTAAAAATGCCTGTTCGTCCATGGCTGTCTTCTCTGGCCTCCGTTGTACGCCTTCGGGCTCCAGGATCAAGCCGCATTGCCTGGCGGGTACTGGCCTAGTTCGTCCCCGCACAGCCTGATTTCAATCGGCGTCACCACAGACCGAGCGGGTATCGCCGCGGTCCGTACCATAGGCTGCTGCGAACCGCGCCCCTTTGACTTCCACTTCCACTCGGTCGGCGTCGCACACCCACCCGGAGATGATGTCGATGCCTGTTTTGGTCGCATTCGGTCCAGGATTCTCCAGTGTTCCTCTGGTGGTCGCCCATCCGGGCGTTGTAGTGATCGGTGGGCGCGTTGACCCGTCCCGGATTCCACTTTGTTCCATCCAAGCTGCCATTCTTAGGCAGCTTTCTCCTTCTGCTTTGATTGCTGTTGCTGCCCAGCCCCCAGCTCCTTATGCAAAGCCCGAGCTTGTTCTTTATAGAACGTGATTCGCTCGTCCCATGTTTTGTCTTTCAGCTCCTGATAATGTGCATCACGAATGCTTCGGGTCATCTTCACCGCTTTCATCTTCGTCTCCTTCTCCTGTCCCTGGAAAGATGTACCTTTTCTGGCTGCGATGACCAGAGTTTGATGAAAGAGGAGAAACAGGGACGGATCAAGTATTATTCGGATCGAACTGCTGATGAAAGAACTTGGGAGGCCCGAGGAATGAATGCGTACGAAATTATTGGCTTTGCTGGGCTCCTCATGGTTGCAGGAATGATCATTTACATCGTCTGGCAGGTCGTCAGAGATGCCGGGCGACCTTCCTCGTAGGGATTGCGCCCACCTCAATCCACCGGCACGTCCGCCTGGGCGAACTCCTCCTCTTCGCCAAACACGATCCTCCCGGCCGCATTCTGGGCCCGAATGCGGGCTTCCAGAGCGGCCGGCAGCTGGAAGCTGCGCGCCTCGGGAAACTTGTCCCGGTATAGATGCGGTCGCAGAAAAAACTCATCGGGCGAGCTGATTGCGGCCTGGGTTTTGAGCGGTTCTGGGAACCAGCCGCGGCGCATGAAGTCGGGATTGAAAAACACGTCCAGGTCTTTTTGAGACCAGGTTTTGACGTTCATTGCGTCATGGACGCTGTAGCCGTAGAAATCCTCTCGGACATCCCACCACACGGCGATCAGGTTGTGATAGCCCCGGTCGCCCAGGTCTGGATTCATGATCGTGGCGACCCGCTCGTCAATGAACAGCAGCTCACCGTCGGGGCTGTGGACCTCGGTCCGCAGGGGATAAAACAGGTGCTGATCCAGCCAGTAGATGACCCTGCCGGCGTAATAGTCGGGTAGCCAGTCAGCCTTGGGCCGGGCTTCGACCACATAGGTCGAGACGCTGCCGTCAGGGTTGTAGTGGGCGTAGTCCTCGCCCATGAGTTTGAGATCTTTTGCCGCCACATCGGTAAACACGCCGCCCGGGGAGGCCAGGGTGATGGTCTGACGGGTAACCGGAAAGCGTATGGTCTCGTGCAGGACATCGGTGCCCAGCAAGCGCCAGCTGAACTCCCAGGCGTCGCGGCCGACCGAGTCGTCATAGGTCAGCGGCCAGCCGATCATTCTTTCCTCGCGCAGGGGTTGGGGGAAACGCCGGACGCGGCGCAGGGTCGGAGAATAGCCGAACAGGTCGGCCTTTTTGCGTTGCTCCTTATCGGTCCGGTAGCTGATGAACAGCAGCTGGTTGCCGTGATTCTCCGGCGGCATCAGGTCCTGGGTGAGCCAGCGGGAAAACAGTTCGCCGGGCGGGGCGGTCAGATGGCCGAGCAGGCCGGCCGGCTCCCGGTAGTGGACCAGCACGATGACCTTGATATTGGACAGATAGCCGCTGGGCGTCACCACTCCGCCGTCTTCAATCTGGACACAGTTCCAGCGCGGCATATGCGGAAATTCCATGGACCGGAAACCCATCTCCTCGGCCGTGTAGGGCGCCTCAAACGGATAGGCTTCGGCCGGCAGATACGGAATGGTCGCGTCCCGCGGGGTGTCGGTCGCAAAATCAACCCGCTCCAACTCTTCTTCGGACAGCTCCGAGACGAGCCGCCAGGTTCTGGGGTCGTTTGACGGGGATTCGGCCAACGCCGGGACACTGCTGATGAGGAGCCCAAGGGCAAGCAGCAGGGCGAAAGAGCAAGGCGCAGAACAAGGAGAGAGGAAACGTGCCAAGCTTTTCATACGGAGGGACGACACGTTTCCTCTTCGGATAATACGAGGACGGCTGGGCGACATGCTGACTCCTGTGTGTGGGATTGTTCGAGCAGTCCACTGTATAGCGCCGGGTCCTGGCCGACAAGCCACGGTCTAACGACGCTCGATTGCCAGGTCTGGCACGATTTCGGCGTCCAGGCGGGAAAACACCGCCGGGCGGATCTTGATTTTGGTATCCCGGCCACCGCCGCCCAACACCACCCAGTCCAGCCCCATGATCCGCTCGTCCACGTACAGCGGCCACTCGGCCGGCAGCGAAAACGGCGTCACCCCGCCGACCTGCATGCCGGTGGCGGCGTGCATCTCCTCGGCGGTCGCAAATGAGGCTTTTGACACCCTCATCAGCTTGCGCACCCGCTTGTTCACGTCCAGCTGGGTGTGGGCCAGGACCACACAGGCGGCGAACCGCTTGGGCTCTTTCTTGGAAGCGACAATAATCGTGTTGCCCGACTCGTGCAGGGCATAGCCGTACTTCTGACAGAACACGACCGTCTCGGCATCGGCCGGGTCAATGCGAATCAGCTCATAGGCCACGCCGAGCTGCTCCACCGCGCGGATCACATCTTGATTTGGCATGAGGACTTCCATTTCTCTCCGAATACGGCACTCGACCGCTCCATATATCAGCATCCCGAGTGACAACGGAATACCTGGGTTGACCGTGCTCAGAGCAATGATACACCAAATCAATCTGAAGACCACGTTCTGGTGAGGGAGCGTAGGTCACGCCTCCCGAAGCAAACCGAGCGAGCCGAGGCACAAGCATGACATCCGATCAAGGCCGACACTGGCGATATCCGGGAGCGCGCTGGTGGAAGTTCGACTTTCACACCCACACGCCAGCCTCCCAGGACTATGGCAAAGGAGGCGACCACGCCTCTGTGAGGCACATCACACCCAAGGACTGGCTGCTCGGCTTCATGCGCGCCGGCATAGATTGTGTAGCGGTGACGGATCACAACTCGGGGGAGTGGATCGATCCGCTCAAACAGGCGCTCAGCGAATTGGAGCAGGAACGGCATCCCGACTTCCGGTCCCTCTACCTGTTCCCGGGCGTGAAAGTCACCGCCAGTGGCGGCATCCACGTCCTCGCCATATTCGATACCGACAAGAGATCAGCCGACGTGACAACGCTGCTCGGCGCCGTTGGGTATCACGGCAGCCGGGGCGCGAGTGACATCGCGGTGGACGCCGCGCCTATCGGTGTCGTGGAAGCAATCAGCACAGCCGGCGCTCTCCCCATTCTCGCGCATGTGGATGGCCAGTCGGGCGCCTGGAAACTGGAAGGCAACACACTGGCGCCCTTGCTCGACTTCGCCGGTCTGTTCGCGATGGAAGTCAGCGATCCACACGCCGGGGAACCTGAGCTGTACCGGCGTCGCAAGCTCAGTTGGACGAAGGTTCTCGGCTCAGACTCCCATCACTCGGCCAGCCAGACTGGAGGTCATTTCCCCGGCTCGCATTACACCTGGGTCAAGATGGCGAGCCCATCGCTTGAAGGACTGCGCCTGGCATTGTTGGACGGCGGAGGCTTTTCGATCCGGCGTAGCGATGAACGAGCCCCCTTCGACCCCTTCGCGCTGCCGAAGTATTACATCGAAGCCATCGAGGTTGAGGACGCGCGGTACATGGGACACGGTGAACCGGTCAGGCTCGAGTTCAGCCCGTGGCTCAACGCCCTGGTCGGTGGACGCGGCACGGGCAAATCGACAGTCATCCATGCGTTAAGGCTTGCGGCGAGGCGTGAACATGAACTGAAACTTTTAGAAGAGCGCAGCGGACCCCGCTTGACCTTTGAACGATTCAATCGGGTGCCCTCGAAGCGTATGGACGAGGGCGGTTTAACAGGCTCGACGAAGCTCGGATGGACCGTGATGCGTGACGGCGTCCGGTATCGAGTACGCCGCAAGGGCGATGACACGAGCGTGGAGGAAGAAGCCGGGCGCAACTGGCAGCCCTCGTCGGCTCAGACCGTTACGCCGGCACGCTTTCCGATTCGCATGTTCAACCAGGGGCAGATAGCCGAACTGGCCGGCGACAACCAGCAGGCATTGTTGCAGGTGATTGACGAGGCGGCCGGCGTGGCCGCGCTCCAAAAAGATCTGAACGGGGCCAAAGACGCATTTTATGCCTTGCGAGCACGCATTCGGGAATTTGAAGGCAAATTGGCCGACCGGGACGCTCTCATCGTCGAGCACGAGGATGTCGAGCGAAAACTGAAGCGCTTCGAGGAAGCAGGACATACAACAGTCCTGACAAGCTACCGACGCCGAGGCCGTCAGCGGAGAGAAACGGAGCGGCAGTTCGATGTCGCCGCAGAGACTGCTGGGCGTCTTGAGGGGGTAGCCGCAGAGTTGCAATCCGAAGACCTGCCCGACGAGCTGTTCGCCACGGACTCAGCCGAAGATCGCCAGGTCACTGCGATCATAGACACACTGGCCGCCGCCGTGCGCATGGCGGCTGACGATGTCCACACCACCGCGCAACGTCTGCGCGGAGTGGTCAAGACCCAGCGCGAAGCATTGACAAAAAGCGCGTGGCAGGAAGCCGTGGACCGGGCGGATACCGACTACGATAGGTTGATCGGCATGCTGCGCGAAGAGGGCGTCGCCGACCCGAGCGAATACAGCCGCTTAGTGCAGGATCGGCAGCGGATCGACACTGACTTGGCACGTCTGGATTCGCTGCGGGAAGAACGCGACAGACTGGTCGGGGAGTCACAGGCGGGGCTCCGCAGAGTCTTGGAGGCTCGTCGCGCCGTCAGTGACGCTCGCGACCATTTTCTCACCGAGGCGCTGGCTGACAACAGATTCGTCCGTATTCAAAGCCGGACCTACGGCGACGACCTCCGCGTCCTTGAACGTTCCTTACGGGAGGTGTTGAACGTTCTCGACGACCGGTTCCAGGACGATATCCTGGCCATGGAGGACGATCAGCCAAGCAGGGGGAGCGTAGCGCAGCTGCTCGCGGACTTGCCGGAGAACTCGGCGGAACGACGTGTCGTGCTCGAAGCCCGGCTGAAGAGCCTCAAGGATCGCATTGAAACCACCTGCGGTGGGACAGGCAGCTTTGGCGGGCATTTTAACAACTATCTCAAGCGCCAATTCGACCGGACGCCTGAGTTGCTCGACAAAGTGCTGGCCTGGTTCCCGGAAGACGGCTTGAGCGTGGAGTACAGCCGGCGGGGCGACGGCACGGATTTTCAACCTATTGCCCAGGCATCGGCCGGACAGCGAGCAGCGGCAATGCTGGCCTTCCTGCTCGCGCATGGCGAGGAGCCGCTCGTGCTGGACCAACCGGAAGACGACCTGGACAACCACCTGATCTACGACTTGGTCGTGCGCCAAATCCGGGAAAACAAACTCCGGCGGCAGATTATCGTCGTCACCCATAACCCGAACGTGGTGGTGAACGGCGATGCAGAGATGTTACACGTCCTCGACTTTCGGGCTGGGCAATGCACGGTGGTGCGCTCAGGCTCTCTGCAGGAGGAAGCCATACGCGAGGAAGTCTGCCGGGTGATGGAAGGCGGCCGCGAAGCGTTTGAACGCCGCTATCGGCGCCTCGGGCCGGAGCCGGTTCATGTTTGACAGTCAGACAGAGAGAACGGCCGGTTGATTTAATCGGCGGCGGCGACCGGTTGGCGACCGGCCTGTCGCAGGGCGGCGGTCTCGTCCCAGTTGATGCGCAACGGGTCGGTCTCAATGAC
>JAAXHF010000657.1 GCA_012271025.1 Deltaproteobacteria bacterium
GGCCGGCAGACCTGGCGGACGGGGAGATCCTGGAGCGTCTGCTGGCGCTGAACCTGGAGCGGGCGGGGGAGTGAGGCTGGTAGATAGCCGCCTAACCTGGATCGTGGTATATTGATAGTACATAGCGCAGGTTGCACACAATAACCACCACTATATTGAGAACTATAAATGAGAATATTTCATAGAAATCCCGAACCGAAGACACACTATCAACGTGTGAAGCGCAGAGCGGCAAGGACTATGACAGTTATGGGCATAGTATTTTTGGCATTGTCGCTGGCAACGCTATTCGTTTCAGGATTGGCGGTTACTTTATTTTTCGCCGGCAGCAGCATAGGGTTCCTTTTGGTGGGATTTCAGCAGGAAATTGACGCCGTGGCAGCGGGCAACGAGGATTTGGAAAGGAGGGAGCCCAATGGTTAGCAAAATTGTCTCCGTCGTTTCAGAGGAGCTTTTTGGCGAGTACTTCTGGGCCGCGGTACCTATTGTCGCCATCATATTGGGGGCAATCGCATTTGCCGCAATCAGCCTGCTCCGGGGTGGCTGAGGAGGCGGACGCTGGCCTGGCTGGACAACATCCACGCCCGTCTCGACGCGACGGTGTCCGACGCCCACGGCTGGCCGTCGGACCTGGCACAGAGAAAAGCGGGAACTGGTCGAGTTCGTAAAAAACCAGTTACGCTTGCCCTCGGGAGCGCGGTTGCTGACGAAGGAAACCACGTCCCAGAGCTGGGAAACGCCCTCCGTATTCACGGTGCGCCGGGGTAACTGGTGAGTTAGCCCTGCAACGCAAAAAGCAGAAGCGCGGCTATGTCCGGCGCCTGTCCCTCAGGCGGGACGGCGTGCTCCGACCACTCCGCGCTTACCTGCCAATGGTAACGTGTCAACCCGGTGGATGTCAACGAGTCAACCATTCGCGACCGATGAAAATCGCAAGTATTTTGCTGACACCGTGGCGTTGACGATGGGCATGACGGGCGGATAGGCTGTAGTAAATCAAACGAGACGAGAGCCGGTGGACTGACCTGATGGCGGGTCGGGTCCACCGGCTTTTTGCGTGAGTTGGTGGGGGTACGACCCGGGCATCGGGCGGCGCCGGCGGGGAGGTCTGGATGACGATGGTGCGGACGATGATGGATGCGGGAGGCCGGCGGTCGGGTCGCATGGCCGGCTGGCGCGCGTCCCGGGGCGTGCCCGACGGACGGGCCGCGCTGCTGGCGGCGCTGGCCGCGTACCGGCGCGGCGTTGCCGAGGCTCCGGTAGTGTGCAAGTGGGAGATTGGCCCCAATGCACTCGCTTTGTCATCGCGAGGAGTGCAGCGGCGTGGCGATCTCGTTGACGGAAGGGGCGCCGTTGCCCCAACGAGATTGCCGCGCTGCGCTCGCAATGACAAAGGGGAAGCGTTCGCAATGACGGCTGGGTTGCCCGCGGGCGGGCGTGGGGCGGCTTTTGACAGGTATGGGCGGGTAACACCTCCTTGCGGTGAGGCCGTGGCTGGGGCCGGCGTCGGGCCGGGGCGACGGCGGGATAGATTTCCAGACTTGCCGACCAATTGTAGCGGGGTCAACATTACC
>JAAXHF010000277.1 GCA_012271025.1 Deltaproteobacteria bacterium
GTCTTCCCCGGCGCCGCGCTCCTGGTGAGGCAAGCCGGCGAGGTCGTCTACCGTCGGGCGTGCGGACTGCGGTGTCGTGAGCCGCAGCCCGCGCCGATGACGGCCGAGACCGTTTTTGATCTGGCCTCGCTCACCAAGCCGCTGGCCACAAGCCTGGCCGTCTTCCTTTTGATTGCCCAAGAGCGATTGCGCTTGAACGACCCGGTCAGCCGCTTTGTGCCCGATTTTCGGGGCGGGCAAAAAGACCGGGTGACGGTCCGTCACCTGCTGAGCCACGCGTCCGGTCTGCCAGCCTGGCGCCCCTACTTCGAGGCGCTCAGTAGCTCGGAGCAGCGCGCCACTGAGAGACCCGTGCTGGGCACCCGCCTGGGCCGTGAATGGGTGTACGCCCAAATCCAGCGCGAACCGCTCGATACTACACCCGGCGAGCGGGCCGTATACAGTGATCTCGGCTTCATGCTGCTCGGCGCGCTCGTCGAACGGCTGAGCGGACACGCCCTCGACGACTACTGTCGGCAGCATATTTTCGCCCCCCTGGGTCTGCACGCTACGTCTTTTGTCAATCTGGACAAGCCCAGTCCCGGCTTTGCGTCATGCGCTGCCACCGAACGGTGTCCGTGGCGCGGACGGGTCGTGTGCGGGCAGGTCCACGACGAGAACGCCTACGCCATGGGTGGGGTGGCGGGCCATGCCGGGGTGTTTTCAAACCTGGACGACGTGGACCGCTTGGTCGGCTGTCTGGTGGACTGCTATCATGGCCGGCAGGCTTTCCTGCCCGCCGCCCTGCTCCACGAGTGCTGGCAGCGTGACGCACGCGTACCCGGCTCAAGCCGGGCGCTGGGTTGGGATACCCCCTCAGCCCAGGGCTCGAGCGCCGGCCAGCTGTTCTCCGCCCGCTCGGTCGGCCACCTCGGGTTTACCGGCACCTCGGTCTGGATCGACCTGGAGCGCCAGGTTCACGTTATTCTTCTCACCAACCGGGTACATCCCAGCCGTGACAATACTGCTATTCGGGCCTTCCGCCCACGCCTGCACGACGCCGTGATGCGCGCCGTGCTGGGCAAAGATGAAGGCAGAGCGCTGAACGATGAATGAACGCACTCCCCACTCCCTGCCCCCCCAGGCTCACATCCACCTGATTGCCGTTGCCGGTGTCGGCATGGCGACGCTGGCCCTCATGCTCAAGGAACGCGG
>JAAXHF010000275.1 GCA_012271025.1 Deltaproteobacteria bacterium
GACGCCCCGGCCCTGGTCCAGGCCGATGTCGGCATCGCTCTCGGCACGGGCACGGCTGTGGCTATGGACGCTGCGGATATCACCCTGATCCGGGCTGACCTCGGTTCGGTGGTGACGGCGCTCCGCCTGTCCGGCCGCACCATGCGGCTGATCAAGCAGAACCTGTTCTGGGCCTTTGCCTATAATGTGGCCGGTATTCCGATTGCCGCCGGCGTGCTGTACCCGTTTTTCCAGGTCTTGCTCAATCCCATGCTGGCCGCCCTGGCCATGGCCCTCAGCTCGGTGTCGGTCATCGGCAACTCGCTGCGGCTACGGCGCTTCGGCGCCTGACTCAGCCTCGATGGCCGACTTGAGCGGAGCGACCAGGTCTTCGGGCAAGCCCATCTCGCGCTTGCCGACCAGGACATAGCTGCCCTTGGGATCGCTGAAAAACACCCCGCTCATTTCGGACGCGCCACCGAGCAGCCGCTGGGTTTCGAGACGGAAATATTTGCCGCGTGGTCCGGTCAGGTCATACTGGTTGCCAATGCTTTTGACCTCCCAGCCGTGTTCCGGGGCCAGCGCGGTCAGGATATCAAGCGCCTCTTCGGGCGAGACTTGCAGGTACAGCCGCTGGCCCACATCAGCGCTCTCGTCTTCGGGCTCAGACCGGAAACCCGGGATCGAGCTACAGCCCAGCAGCAGAAGCATACAGCCCACCGCCAGCCAGCCCAATCGCGGTTTGTGTTCACCGTTTTTCGTCCACATGCGTTCGCGTCCTCGCCTCTTTTTTGTTATGACGGACGAGAATAATAGGAAATGTCGTCTTCCTCAACATCCCAAGAAAAACCGAGCCTCGGCTTGAGGCTCACTCCCCTGCTGGCGTGTCTGACGTGTCTGGCGTGCCTGACCTGGGCCTGGTCTGCCGACTCTGGCCGCGCCGAGACACCGGCCAGCCCCGGCCAACTCTTTGGCCAGGGCTACCGGGCGGTCCAGGACGGCCGCTTCGCCCAAGCCGAGCGTGTATTGGAGCAGGCGGTGGCGGCCGACCCGCTGCTGGCCGACTACAGCCTGCACTACCTAGCCCAGGCCCAGTTCGAGACCGGTCAGTCCGTTCGGGCAAAACACACCTGGCTGCAACTGCTGGAAGAACACCCCACCAGCCCCTGGCAGGCACACGCCAGCCTGGCTCTGGCCCGGCTGGCCCAGACGGAAAAAAACTGGGCAGAGGCGGCCCGACAGGCTGACCGCACCCGTAGCGTCGAGACGGCACCGGAGTCGGTTCGGCACGCGGCAACGCTTGTTGCCGCCCAGGCCCGGGAGCACGCCGGCCAGACCCACGCGGCCTATGAGCTGTATCAACAGCTGCGCCACGCGGCCGCGCTGTCCAGCGTCGGTCACACTGCAAAGACACACGTTGTCCGGCTCCGCCGGGCGTCCGAGAGACTTCGTCCCACGGATTCGGCTAGCTATATCGAAGAAATGCAGCTACTCGCCCTGGAGGCTGACCGCCCGGCTCTGGCGGCCCTGACTCAGCAGTTCGAGCAACACTTTTCGCTCGGCCAGCTCTCGGCCAAAGAACTCCGCGCCACAGCCAAAATCTATCAGGCCCAGGACCGGATCGAAGACGCGGCCGCAGCCCTGCAAACCCTGGCCGAACTCTCCCCAAACAGCGCCAGGGCCTTGTATGTGTGGGCCAGACTGCTGTGGAATACCGATCAGGACGAGCGGGCGCTTGTCCTGTTTGAGCGTTTGGCCGAGCAATTCCCGCGTCACAAGCTGGCGGCCGAGGCCCTGTACGCCATCGGCCGCATCTACCAGACCCACAAGGACGATGCGCGCGCCAGCCGCATCTACCAACGGCTGGCCGAGCGCTTTCCCGCCACTACGGTGGCCCGCGACGGACGCTGGCGCCAGGGCTGGATGGCCTATCAGCGTGGAGATTTCGGCCAGGCCAAGCGGGGCTTCGCCAGCCTCGCCCGCCTGGCTCCCAACAGCCCGGAGGCGCGTAGCGCGCTGTACTGGCAGGCGCGCAGCCTCGGCAAACAGGCCAAACACGACCGGGCCGAGGCGTTGTATCGCCGGCTGATCCAGGATGAGACCGAGAGCTACTACGCCTTATGGGCGGAAAAACGCCTCGGCCAAGCGCCCCAGCCGCTGGCCTTAGGGGCTCAGCCCACGCTCAACCGTCCGGCGCTCTCGGCGCGTCTGGCCACCTACTACCGGCGCAGCCAAGCCCTGTCCCGGCTGGGGTTCGTCGATTTCGCCCGCCGTGAACTCGACCGCCTCCACCAAGCCGCCCCTAATAACCCGGCCTTTCGTCAATTTTTCCTGACCGAATACCACCGGCTGGAGGACCATAATCGAGCCCTGCGGCTGGCCCGCGCCCTGGCGGTCGGCAAACGCCGGCGCTACGACTTTCCGCTGGCCTACTGGGATGTCCTCCAGACCCACGCCCAGGCCCAGCGGCTCGACCCGTACCTGGTCCTGGCCCTGATCCGCCAGGAGAGCCTGTTTGACCCCCAGGCCGTGTCGCGGGCTCGCGCCTACGGTCTGATGCAGCTGCTGCCCAGCACCGCGACAAAACTGCTCCAGCCCCTGCCGGGCGCGGCACTGCGGCTGGCCGACCCCGACCGCAATATCGCCCTCGGGACGCGCTACCTGCGCCAGCTGCTCAGCCGCTATGAGGACAATCTGATCCTGGGACTGGCCGGCTATAATGCCGGGCCGGATGCGGTTGAAAAGTGGCGGAGCCGCTTCCCGCACGCCGCAGCCGACGAGTTTGTCGAACACATCAGCTACCGCGAAACCCGCAATTATGTGAAAAAAGTGCTCCGCAACTATCGCACCTACCGACGGCTGTACGAGCCTGCAAACGCCGTCATCTCGCTGGGTCCGCAGGCCCGGCTCACCCACAGGAAGGAGACCACATGGCACAACTGAGCGGAAAAGTTGCCCTGGTGACCGGCGGCGGCCGAGGGATTGGACGCGGGATCAGCCTGGCCCTGGCCGAGGCCGGAGCCGACGTGGCGATTGCCGACATCGAACAGCTGAGCAGCTCCGCTCAGCAGTACCAGAACGCAGCCGTCGGCGGGCTGAGCGCCGCCCAGGAGACCGTCGAAGCGATCAAAAACCTGGGCCGACGGGCCGTCGCCCTCCAGGCTGACGTGACCCGAAAAGCCGACGCCCAGCGCATGGTGACAGACACGCGTGAGCGGCTGGGCGCTGTCCACATCCTGGTCTGTAACGCCGGCGTGGTGAATATCGCCCAGGTAGAGACGATGAGCGAAGAAGCCTGGGATCTGACGTTTGACGTCAATGTCAAAGGCGTGTTTCTGTCCTGCCAGGCCGCCATCCCGGCCATGAAAGCACAGGGAGCCGGCTGCATCATCAATATTGCCTCGGTGGCCGGCAAGAACGGGGCGGCGGGCTTATCGCACTACTGCGGCTCAAAGTTTGCGGTGGTGGGGTTTACCAATTCTCTGGCCAAAGAACTCGCCTCGGCCAACATTCGGGTCAACGCGATTTGCCCCGGTATTCTGCGCACCCAGATGTGGGAGTACCTGGCCGAGACCATGAAACGCGGCGACGAAACAAAAGAGGACGCCTGGCAGCGTTACCTCACAAGCCTGATTCCCCTGGGTCGGGCTCAGACACCGGCCGACATCGGCCAGCTGGCGGTGTACCTGGCCAGCGCAGAAAACGTGACCGGCCAGGCCATGAATGTGGACGGCGGGATGGAACTGCACTGAACCCTCTCGTTGTTCGCGAATCACTCATCCGCTATGGCGCATCAGCACGATGCCTTCAACTACAACCGGGCTTTCAGCCTGGGGGTGTCGCTCAATATCGTTTTTGTGGGTGTCGAAGCGACCTACGGCATTCTGACCGGCTCGCTGGCGCTGATGGCCGACGCCGGCCACAATCTGAGCGATGTGTTGAGCCTGCTGCTGGCCTGGGGGGCGAGCGTCCTGGCCACCCGCAAACCCACCCCCCGGCGCAGCTATGGGTTTCGGCGGGCGACCATTCTGGCCTCGCTCCTCAGCGCCATCCTGCTGCTGCTGGTCCTGGGCGGGATTGCCTGGGAAGCGCTCGGGCGGCTGTCCACCCCGCGACCGGTGAGCGGGGGGACGATTATCGTGGTGGCCGGGCTTGGGGTGGTGATCAATACGGCCACGGCGCTGTTCTTCGTGTCGGGCCGCAAGCGCGATCTGAATATTCGAGGCGCGTATTTGCACATGGCGGCCGATGCCGGGGTGTCGCTGGGCGTGGTGATTGCCGGCCTGGCCATTCTGGCCACGGGCTGGCTGTGGCTGGACCCGGCGATCAGCCTGATTATCAGCGCTTTCATTCTGATGAGTACCTGGGGCTTGCTGCGCGACTCGCTCAATCTGGCCCTGGATTCGGTCCCCGACACGATCGATCCGGCGGCGGTCGAAGCCTATCTGAGTGGCCTGCCGGATGTCGCCACCGTCCACGATCTGCATATCTGGGCGATGAGCACGACCGAGGTTGCCCTGACCGCCCACCTGGTCGTTCCCCATCGCTGGTCCGATGACCGCTTCGTGCACCAGATTTCGCACCGTCTGCGCGACCGCTTCGGTATTGACCACGCGACCCTCCAGATCGAACGGAGCGAGGCAGAACCCTTTTGCCAACAGGCCGCACCGGAGAGTGTCTGAGGCTACCAGCCCGGGCCTATCGTCCGTCTGCGTCAGCGGTCTTTTCCTCCAGCGTGGCCAGCAATTTGCGCGGCAGCCCGCCAAACGCCCCGTTCGACATGATCAGCACCACGTCGCCCGGCCGGCAGGCATCGGTCAGAAAGGCGCAGATTTCATCCACGCTACACCCCTGATGGGCGCTCTTTGCGGCCGCGTGGAGATCGGCGACCAGCTCGGCCGGGGAGAACAGGTCCTGGGTGGCGAGCGGATCCTGGGGTTTGCTGAAAACGGGACCGATCACCACCTGATCGGCTGCGGCCAGGGCGCGGGTGAGCGGCTGCTGAAACACCCGCCGCCGGCAGGTGTTGGAGCGCGGTTCAAAGACCGCCCACAGACGGCGCCAGGGGTAGCGCAGCCGCACGGCTTCGATAGTCACCGCAACAGCGGTGGGATGGTGGGCAAAGTCGTCAATGATTGTCACCCCGCGCGCTTCTCCGACCAGTTCTTGACGGCGTGCTACGCCGCCAAAACTGGCCAGGCCGGGTGCGATCTGCCCGCCGGACAGACCCAGCGCGCGGGTCAGGGCGATCACGCCCAGGGCGTTGCGCACATTCATGCGGCCCATTGAGGGCAGGGAAAAGCGGCCGTGCTCCTGACCGTGGTGGACCGCGCTGAAGCGAAACCGGCTTCCGTCGTCAATGGCGTCACGAACCTGCCAGTCGGCCTCGGGGTGAAATCCAAAGCTGGCGTACTCGCCCTGATACGAACGCGCCACCTCCAGGGCGGCGGGAAAATCGTGGCAGATCAGGACCGGAGCGGTAGCCGGCACAATTTCGAGCAGACGACAGAAAGCCGCTGTGATGTGGGCTAAATCGGTGTAGATATCGGCGTGATCAAACTCGACCGCATTGAGCAACACTGCCTCGGGTCGGTAGTGCAGAAACTTGGGTCCCTTGTCAAAAAAGGCCGAGTCGTACTCGTCGCCCTCAATCGCAAAGTAGGCGCCGGCCCCGAGCTGATAGCCCCGGCCGAAATTCTGGCTGAGCCCGCCGACCAGAAAGCTGGGCTGGAGTCCGGCCCGTTCCAGCACCCAGGCCAGCAGCGCCGTGGTGGTGGTCTTGCCGTGCGTTCCGGCCACCACCAGGGGACGCTTGTCGGCCAGGAAAAACTCGGCCACGGCCTGCGGGAAAGACACATACGGAATCCGGGTGTCGAGCAGTCGCTGGACTTCCGGGTTGGTGCGCGACACCGCATTGCCGACTACGACCAGATCGGGCGGCGGGTCTAAGTTGTGGGCATGATAGCCCGGCATCACCGCAATGCCCGCCTGAGCCAGCACCTCGCTCATCGGCGGGTAGATGCCGTGATCCGAACCCGTCACCCGATAGCCGCGTTC
>JAAXHF010000505.1 GCA_012271025.1 Deltaproteobacteria bacterium
GACCTGTTTGTGGCGCTGATGGCGGCGGCTGCGGTCACCACCCGCATCAAGATCGGTAGCGGCATCTGCCTGGTCATCGAGCACGACCCGATCAAGCTGGCCAAGGAAGTCGCTTCGGTTGACATGCTGTCGAACGGACGCCTGCTGTTCGGCATTGGCGGTGGCTGGAACGTCGAAGAAATGGAAAACCACGGCACGCCGTTCAACCGCCGCTGGAGAGTGCTGCGCGAGAAGATCGAGGCGATGAAGGTCATCTGGACCGAGGAAAATGCCGAGTATCACGGCGAGTTTGTGGACTTCGACCCGATCTGGTGTCATCCCAAGCCGGTCCAGAAGCCGCATCCGCCGATTCTGCTCGGCACCCATACCTCAAGCGGCCTCAACCGGGTGGTCAATTACTGTGACGGCTGGATCCCGGTCGGTGGCGGGCTCAAGGATGTCAAGGAGATGACGGCCGATCTGCGCGGCCGGGCCGAACAGGCCGGCCGTTCAGCGGACGAGCTGTCGATCACCATGTTCATGGCCAGCGATGATGAGGCCCAGGTCGGCCAGTTCCAGGAGCTGGGCGTGGAGCGGGTGGTGTTTGGCGCGCCGTCCGAGGGCGCCGACAAGGTCCTGCCGCTGCTCGACCGCTACGCCGCCTCAGTCCCCAAATTCGCATAACCGCTTGCCTAGCCGCCCGCTGCCGCGCCCGGAGTGTGCCATGAAACTCGGCATGATGATGTTTTCCACCGACTATTCGATGCGGCCCGACGACTTTGCCCGCGCCGTTGAGGAACGCGGCTTCGAGTCGGTCTGGTTCCCCGAACACACCCACATTCCGGCCAGCCGCAAAAGCCCGTGGCCGATCGGCGGCGAGCTGCCCCAGGAGTACTGGCACGCCCACGACCTGTTTGTGGCGCTGATGGCGGCGGCTGCGGTCACCACCCGCATCAAGATCGGTAGCGGCATCTGCCTGGTCATCGAGCACGACCCGATCAAGCTGGCCAAGCAGGTCGCCTCGGTTGACCGGCTGTCCCAGGGCCGGCTAATCCTGGGTATCGGCGGCGGCTGGAACGCGGAGGAGATGGAAAACCACGGCACGCCGTTCGACCGGCGCTGGAAGGTGCTGCGCGAGAAGATTGAGGCGATGAAGTGCATCTGGACCGAAGAAGAGGCCGAGTATCACGGCGAGTTCGTGAACTTCGACCCGATCTGGTGTCATCCCAAGCCGGTCCAGAAGCCGTATCCGCCGATTGTCCTGGGCACGCATACCTCAAGCGGCATGAACCGGGTGGTGCGCTACTGCGACGGCTGGATTCC
>JAAXHF010000691.1 GCA_012271025.1 Deltaproteobacteria bacterium
CTGAACACGGTCCAGGGCGCGGTCCTGGCCGGGGCCGAGAAAATTATCGCGGTGGACCTGAACGCCGCCAAGCTGGAGCTGGCGACCCAGTTCGGGGCGACCCACCGCGTCAACCCCCAGGACGGCGATCCGGTCGATCAGGTGCTCAGCCTGACCGACGGCCTGGGCGCCGACTATGCGTTTGAGGTCATCGGCCGCTCGGACACTGCGGTCCAGGCCTACAATTCGATTCGGCCCGGCGGCACCGCAGTCGTCGTGGGGGTGGCCAAACCCGACGATATGCTGACCATCCCGACGGTTTCGCTGTTGCAGGAAAAGACCCTCAAGGGCTCCATCTACGGCTCGGCCCGTCCCAGCGTCGATATGCCCCGCCTGCTCGACCTGTACACGCAGGGCAAGCTCAAACTCGACGAGCTGGTCTCACGCCGGATCGGGCTGGAAGACATCAACGCGGCGTTCGACTGGATGGAGCGGGGCGAGGTCGCCCGGAGTGTCATCATGTACTGAGCGATACCCGCCATGGCGCGTGCACGATCCACCCCGTCGCAAGACCTCGACTCTGCGGCCCAGCGCGACCAGCTGCCCGTGGTAGCCATTGTCGGGCGGCCCAACGCCGGGAAATCGACCTTTTTCAACCGCTTAAGCCATAATCGCAAAGCCGTGGTGCATGCCACCCCAGGGGTGACCCGGGATCGGAACTTTGTCCGTGCGACGTGGCGCGGGCGACAGTTTGTCCTGGTTGATACCGGCGGCATTGACCCGACGGAAACCACAGGAGTCGTCGGACGCGTTCAGCACCAGACCCAGTTGGCGATTGACGAAGCGGATGCGCTGATCTTTCTGTTTGACGGCCGTGAGGGTCTCAACCCGGCCGATACCCAGGCCGTAGACCTGCTGCGGCGCAGCCGCAAGCCGGTCTTGTTTGCGGTGAACAAGATTGACAGCCAAAAACACGCGGCGCTGGTCAGCGACTTTTTCAGCCTGGGCATCGCGCCCCTGTATCCGATCTCGGCCGCCCACGGCCTGGGCATCAGCGACCTGCTTGATGGGCTGACCCAGGGCTGGGAGCGAGACACCTCACCTCCAGAGCAGGCTACGGACACAGCCCTACCCGTAGCCATTATCGGCCGGCCCAACGTCGGCAAGTCGTCTCTGCTCAACAGACTGGTCGGCTTTGAGCGCTCCATCGTCGATGCGACCCCCGGCACCACCCGGGATGCGGTTGACAGCCTGATTGACTGGCACGGCCGCTCCATCCGGCTGGTCGATACGGCCGGGGTGCGCCGCCGTCCCCGCATTCATGAGCAGATCGAACAGTCCAGCGTGCTGACCGCCCTCAGAGCGATTGAACGAGCCGAGGTGTGTCTGCTGGTCATCGACGCCGAGCAGGGCATGGCCGACCAGGATGCGCGGCTGATCCACTATGCCTGGGACCGGGGTCGAGCCGTGATTCTGGTCGTCAACAAGTGGGATTTGGCCCCCCCCGACCGCAAAAACCCGGCCCGCTACGAGGACGGCCTGCGCCGGCAGTTTGCCGTCACCCTGCCCCTGCCCGTTGTCTTTGTGTCCGCGCTGACCGGCAC
>JAAXHF010000588.1 GCA_012271025.1 Deltaproteobacteria bacterium
GCCCGCAGCCGTGACCTGACCACAGCCGGACTCGACGCGTCCATTTCACCCGTCAGCCGCTCGCCTCGCGGGCCGACCCCTTGCCAACGAAAGATCGGCATACCGATTCCTCACTTCAGGCGGTCTGTCGCAGAGCGCGCCGCAGAGCCCGGTCCATCACCTCCAGGGGGGCGGGACGGCCCGTCCACAGGGAAAAAGCAAGCGCGCCCTGATGGAGCAGCATCCGTCGTCCGTCCATCACCGGCCGCCCGGCCGCCCGGGCGTGCCTGAGGAAAGGCGTCCGGTCAGGGCGATACAGGAGATCGTAGAACAGGCAGCCGGCCTGGGTCGCGGTGTAGGCCAGGGGAAGAAATTCGTCGTCGTGGAGGCCGACTGAGCTTGCGTTAATAACGAGCCTGACGCCGGACACCACGGCCGGGTCGCGCAGGCTGTCGAGCGGCAAAGCCTCAAGCCGGGTGTCACCCGTCCGGCGGTAGGTACGGACGAGCTTGCGCGCGTTGGCCTGGGTGCGGTTGACAATCCTGATCGCGGCGCACCGCGCCCGGATGAGAGACACCAGGACGGCGCGGGCCGAACCGCCCGCGCCGATCAGAACGACCTCAATGCCGCGTGGGGCGAGTTTGGCCTCTTGCAGCGAGTTCAAAAAACCGCGGCCGTCCGTATTGTCGCCAAACAACTGGCCGTCCTGATTCACGACCGTATTCACCGCGCCACACAGCTCGGCTTCGGGACTGAGGCTGTCGAGGCAGCGGACGATACGCTCTTTATGCGGAACAGTGACGTTCAGGCCAAGAAGCCCCAGGGCTCGCACACCGTGCACGGCTTTGACCAGATCGGCCGGACGCACGTGAAACGGGAGGTACACATACGGCAGCCCCAGAGCCTGGAAGGCCGCATTGTGCATGGCCGGCGAACGGGTGTGGGCAATCGGGTCGCCGAAGATCCCGATCACCCGAGTGTGTCCGTCAATCGTGTGGCGTGCCATGCTCCGCAGCCCGAACCACCCTACTTGGCCGCAGGCTGGGCCGTTTCCCGACGGGTTCGCAGCGTCGGGCGGACCGGTGCGGGCGGGTTATGGAGCACGGCGTGGGCTGCGGCCAGGCGCGCAATCGGCACCCGGTAGGGCGAGCACGAGACGTAGTCGAGGCCGACGCGGTGACAGAACTCAACCGAGGCCGGATCGCCGCCGTGCTCGCCACACACCCCGATTTTGAGATCGGCCTTGGCCATCCGGCCCCGCTCGACGGCCAGCTCGACCAACGAGCCAACCCCCTCTTCATCCAGCGACACGAACGGGTCCTGGGCAAAAATGCCCTGGCTGACATAGTCGGGCAGGAATTTGCCCGCGTCATCACGGCTTAAACCGAGCGTCATCTGGGTCAGGTCGTTCGTCCCAAAGGAAAAGAAGTCAGCCGCCAGCGCAATCCGGTCGGCCCTCAGGGCAGCCCGGGGCACCTCGATCATTGTGCCGATCAAGTACGGAATCTTGAGGCCGTGGCTGGCCGTGACACTCAGGCACACCTGCTCAATCCGGGCGCGCAGGATTTCCAGCTCTTTTTGAAAGCCGACCAGCGGCACCATGATTTCCGGGAACACCTCGACGTTTTGCCGGGCCAGTTCGCAGGCGGCCTCCATGATCGCCCGGGTTTGGGTCTCATAGATCTCGGGAAAGGTTACGCCCAGACGACAGCCCCGGTGTCCGAGCATCGGGTTGAGTTCGTGCAAGACGTTACGCTTGACCCGCAGGCGCTCGGCCGACACATTCATTTTTTTGGCCAGATCGGCGATCTCCTCCTTGGTGGTGGGCAAAAATTCGTGGAGGGGGGGGTCGAACAGGCGGATCGTCACCGGCAGACCGGCCATGGCCCGCAAAATGCCGATGAAATCCGCCTTCTGCATCGGCATGATTTTATTCAGGGCGCGGACACGTCCGGCGGTATTCTCGGCCAGGATCATCTCGCGCACGGCGTCGAT
>JAAXHF010000458.1 GCA_012271025.1 Deltaproteobacteria bacterium
CTCCCTCACGGGGAGAGGGTGGCCCGTAGGGCCGGGTGAGGGGGCGCACGGACGGCCTGAAGAGCGCAATCGGCATAATATGCATTACACGTTGGGAGAGGGCTGGAGTGAGGGCCTCAGGAAGCCATACGAGAAGAGAGCCATGACAACACGCTTGACCCTGGTGTATTGGAAGTCGGAGACATTCTGGCTGGGCAAACTCCTCGAACATCCTGAGATCATGACCCAGGGCGAAACGCTGGAAGAGTTGGAAGAAAACATCAAGGACGCCTACCTGTTGATGACCATGGATGATGTTCCCGACGGGTATCAGACGAAAACAATTCGCTGCGAAATCCAGAGATGAAGCGGAATGAGTTTGTCCGTTAGCTCCTTGCCGAGGGATGCATTCTGCATAGACACGGCGCACGGCATGATATTTATCCCAACCCTTCTACAGGAAAGAAACAGCCTGTGCCGAGACACACAGAGATTGACAATGCCCTAGCGAGACATATTCGGAAAAATCTGGGTCTCAAGGACAGCGCAGCCTAAACCACGAGAACTAATGGGCAAAGATCGCTACCGGATTTGCCCTGATTCGGAACCTGAGTTGACGAGACGAGCAATTCGGACGAACGACCCGAGGTCAAGAGGGGACTAGCTTAAATGGATTTTTGTGCCCACCTGTTAGACACCGTCGGGCCGCAGTGGGCGGCCATGCTCGACCATCCCTTTCTGCGCCAGACCGCCGACGGCAGCCTGCCGCCGGGGCGTTTCGAGACCTGGCTGCAACAGGACTATGTGTTTGTCCGTGAGGAACTGCGGGTCATTGGCGGGCTGATTGCCAAGGCTCCGCCCCAGATCCAGCGCCTGCTCGGCGGTTTCATTCCCGGACTGGCCGGCGAACTCGACATGTTCGAGGCCGCCGCCGCAGACCGCCGTATCAGCCTGGACAACATCGAACCGAATCCCGTGTGTCACGCCTACATGATGTTTCTCCAGGCCACCGTTCACAGCCGGGATTTTGCCGAGTCGTTTGCCGTGCTGTACGGGGTGGAGCGGGCCTATTACGATTCCTGGAGCCGGGTGAAACAGCGCCAGGACCACGCCAGCCCCTACCAGAGCTTTATCGACCACTGGAGCGGCCAGGCGTTCGGAGCCGGGCTGCGCGAGGTCGAAGGCTGCCTCGACCAGCTCGCCGCCGAGTGCGGCGCGGCCGAACGCGCCCGCATGGAAGACCTGTTTCGCCTCACCGTCCGGTATGAATATCTGTTTTGGGACATGGCCCTGAACGGGGCGGACTGGCCGGTCTAGTTCCGTTTCCGCCCCAGCCAGGCGCGCGTGGGCCGCGCCCAGCGGGTCTTCGAGAGGCACACCATGGACGATACGGCGATTCAAGAGCGCTTCCAGCGCATCGCGCCACAGGCCGACTTTTGCTCCCTGCGTCTGGTCGAGGAACGCTCACAACACGTCTCCGTCCGCCAGAACATTGTCCAGCCGGTCACCAACTCGGAAGACCTGGGGGCCATGATTACAGTCGTCGAATCTGGCGGGCTGGGCTATGCCGCAACCAGCGATCTCAGCCAGGCGGGGCTGGCTCGGGCGGCCGAACGCGCCCGGGCCTGGGCCAGCCGTAGCGCCGACCGCAGCGTGCTGGACTGGTCCCGGCTGCGGCCGGCCGGGCAGAGCGGCGCCTATGCCACACCGCTTGTCAGGCCGTGGACCTCGGTTCCACTGGGCGACAAGATCGACCTCCTGCGCCGCGTCTGCGAGCAACTCAAGACGGACGCCCGCATTGTCGACTGGGAGGCCAGCCTGTCCCACACCGAGCATCACAGCCTGTATGTGACGGCCGACGGTGCCTGTGTCCGGCAGCGCCTGCACCTGCTGGTTCCGATGCTGAGCGCCACGGCCAACGCCGGTTCAGACACCCAGACCCGGACGTTTGGCGGCCGCGGCTTCTGCCGTCAGGGCGGCCTCGAAGTGCTGGACCAGACCGCCTTTGAGGCCGAAGCGCCGCGGATTGCGGCCGAGGCCGTGGAGCTGCTCGACGCCCCCAACTGTCCGCAGGCCAGCATGGATGTCCTGCTCGCCCCGGATCAGATGATGCTCCAGATCCACGAGTCCATCGGCCACCCGCTGGAGCTGGACCGCATTCTGGGCGATGAGCGCAATTACGCCGGCACCAGTTTCGTCACCCCGGACATGTTCGGCAGCTACCGCTACGGCTCGGAACTGCTCAACATCACCTTCGATCCCGGCCGGACCGAAGAGTTTGCCAGCTACAGATTTGACGATGACGGCCAGCCCGCCCGACGTGCATACCTGATTCGACACGGGGTGCTGCAACGCGGCTTGGGCGGGCTTGGCTCGCAGACGCGCAGCGGACTGCCCGGCGTGGCCAACTCCCGCGCCCAGAGCTGGAACCGGCCGCCCATCGACCGGATGGCCAACCTGAACCTGGAGCCGGGCGAGTCCAGCTTTGGGGACATGGTCGCGGCCGTAGAACGCGGCGTCTACATGCAGACCAACACCTCGTGGTCGATTGACGACTCGCGCAACAAGTTCCAGTTCGGCTGCGAGTGGGGCCGCCTGATTGAAAACGGACGGCTGACCAGCGTGGTCAAAAATCCGAATTACCGTGGGGTGTCGGCGACCTTCTGGCGCAGCCTCAAAATGGTCGGCAGCCAGCTCCAGGTCCTGGGCACGCCGTACTGCGGCAAGGGCGAACCGAATCAGATCATCCGCGTCGGCCACGCCGCGCCGCCGTGTCTGTTCGGCGAGGTTGACGTCTTTGGGGGCGCCTGATGCAGGAATACTTCGTCGAGCTGGCCGATGTCCTGACCTCGCTGCTGCGCGGCAACGAAATCTACACCTGTAGCTTTGCGGCCGAGGACTCGGACTTTGTCCGCCTCAACCGCAGCGCCATACGCCAAGCCGGAAGCGTGAGCCAACGGACCCTGTCGTGCGACCTGATTGACGGACAACGCCACGCCTCGGGCCAGCTGGCCCTGTCCGGCGACCTGGCCCTCGACCGCTCGCGGCTGACCGGCTTTGTTGCCCAGCTGCGGGAACAGCTGCCCTCCCTGCCCGAAGATCCGCATCTCCTGTACGCCACCGAGGTGCGGTCGAGCGAGTACCTGGGCGACAACCACCTGCCCGAAGACAGCGGGGCGATTGTCTCGGCCGTGCTCGACGCCGGACACGGCCACGACCTGGTCGGCATCTATGCCGCCGGCGGCATCTACCGGGGGTTCGCCAACTCGTTCGGGCAGCGCAACTGGTTTTCGACCTATACCTATAATCTGGACTGGAGCCTGTATGTCCAGGCCGACAAGGCGGTCAAGAGCCGCTACGCCGGCTTTGCGTGGGACCCGGCCGAGTTCAGCCGCAGAATGGACGCCGCCCAGGCCCAGCTGGCCGGTCTGTCACGACCGGCACGGACGATCGAGCCGGGCGAGTATCGGGTCTATCTGGCGCCGACCGCCCTGGTCGAGATTGTCGAGCTGCTGTCGTGGGCCGGGTTTGGGCTGAAGGATCACCGCACCAAGCAGACGACCCTGCTCAAGATGGTTGAGGAGGGCCAGCGGCTGAGTCCACAAATCACCCTGCTGGAAAACACCGCCAACGGCGTGGCGGCCAATTTTCAGGACGCCGGTTTTCTCAAACCCGACCAGGTGCCCCTGATTGAGGCCGGCGCTTTTGGCGAGTGCCTGATTTCGCCCCGCTCGGCCAAAGAGTACGGCGTGCCGACCAACGGGGCGTCGGGCTGGGAAATGCCGGCCTCCCTGGACTTGGCCGCCGGAACGATCCCGGACCGCGACATCCTGCGTCGCCTGGATCGCGGCGTGTACATCAACAACCTGTGGTATCTCAACTATTCCGACCGGACTGCGTGTCGCATGACCGGCATGACCCGCTTTGCCACCTTTTGGGTCGAGCACGGCGAACTCCAGGCTCCGCTCAACGTCATGCGCTTTGACGAGACTCTGTACCGGCTGTGGGGCGACAAGCTGCTGGGGCTCACCGCCGAGCGCGACTTTCTGCTCGACCCCAGCACCTACCACGCCCGTTCGACCGGCAGCTTTCGGGGACCGGGCGCGCTGGTCGAGGGCTTCCGGTTTACCCTGTAAACAATGAATGAGCGAGATGGGGTTTGTCTTGCGTGGACTTCGAGATCCTTGCTGGACGAGTCATGACAAAGAATACGGAACAGGTGCCCCAGTTCGCGGTCTGCATTAACAACGAGGGCTATGCCGCGTCGTTGGAAGTCGGGAAATTGTACCAAGTCATTTCTGACGCCACGGCCGCCACTCATGGCTATATCCGCGTGGTTGATGAGAGCGGAGAGGACTACGCTACGCAGCCACTCGATTTTTTCCCCTCGAAGTTCCTCAGGCTTTAGCGGATGCTCTACACCCGCGCGGCTAAGGCGGTTCACCATCAGATGTGGTTCGGAATGCCGGATTCCAGTTCTGCGACGGCTTCCAGCAGGCGGCGGGCATTTTTCGGGCTGCGTAACAGGTAGGCTGTTTCTTCAAGAGCCTGGTAGTCTTCGAGAGAGATCATCACGACCGAGCGCCGATTTTTCCGGGTGATGATGACCGGAGCATGATCGTCACAAACCTGCTCCATTGTTTGAGCCAGATGACTGCGGGCGTAGGTATAGGTGACGGCGTCCATCCAAGTCTCTCCTCCATTTCACCTGTCAGGTCAGTCGGAAGAGCCGCCCTACTCCTGGGGTGGCCGGCCGTTTTCCCTGTCGGCGCAGGCGGCAGCCGGATGCTGAGCGGTCAGCTGCCGGCGCAGGGCGGTGGGCGCCGCAAAAGAAGAGCCGCAAATGGCCCCCTCCTGGGCGGATAGTCTCAGACCAGATTGAAGCGCACCCCGCACACCACGACCTGATTGTCAGATACGCGGCAGCCCCGCTCCTCGGCACGCTGTAACAGCCGGGCGCGGTCGGCAACCTTGAGGTCAAGGCCGGCCAAGCCCTCGCCCCGCTCGTCACCCATCTCAACAAAGCGGACGCCGACGTTCTCAAGCCGCATCTCGATGCGTCCCTGGGCATCCCGGCCCAGGGGGAGTTCGGCGATACTGCTCCAGCGCTCGGCCAGAGACTGCGGGTCGGGCGACTGGAGTTCGACCCCGGCGTAGGCGCTGACGATCTCGGTCCGCCGCTGGGCCGGCCAGTCGCCGCCACCGGCCGGCGTCCAGTGGCCCTCGGGCTCCATCTTGGCGTCCCAGTCGATCTCGAAAAACGCCCCGCCCGTGTCGGCCGGGTGGAGTTGCATGAC
>JAAXHF010000336.1 GCA_012271025.1 Deltaproteobacteria bacterium
GAGCGCTATTTCCCGGACGCGGTCGGCAAGCAGATCGCCAGGGCCATTGCGGACGCCTATGTCAGCGGTCCGCAGTCGCTCGACGCCCACGTCCACGCCCTGTCTGAGCATGATGCCGAACTGGTGCGTAGCGGTCAGCGCCCAACCGGTCTGACCGCCTATATTGAGACGCTGGCCGCAGCCGGGGATCCGGCTTCCCCGCACCACATCGTCCCGGATGTCGCCGCCGCCGAACTCGATGCGCCTGCCGATGCGCTGCTGGCCCAGGCCGACCGGCTGATTGCGGACGAAAAACGTGGCCGCCTGGGACGGATATTCAACTGGCTGCTGTCAACCTTTGACGTCGGCAGTCTCTTCCTCGGGGCGCCGCGCAGCCCCAGCCCCTACTCGGCCCAGGGCGTGATTTCGTCCCTCAGGCGGCGGGGTGACGGGCCGAGTCCGCGCGAACGCAAAGCCCTGGTGCTGTACCAGCAGTTTTTACGCCGCGCCCCCGACAACCCGCGCGTGGCCGAGGTCCGGGAAAAAGTCCAAGCCCTGGAGACGCGCCGCCAGGAAGCCCTGCTGGACGAGGAACTCGACAAGGCCAAAGCCGCCTTTGAGCAGCACGACTACTGGGCCGCAAACTTCCACTACCAGCTGGCCCTGATGGTCGACGACGAATCAGCCCAGGCCCAGGCCGGCCTGCGCCAGGTCGAAGCCCGGCTCCAGGTGCTCGAACCCCTGGCCGACCGGCGGCCCGAGGATCCCTACCAACGGGTGCGAGACGCCACCTGGGACCATCGGGTCGAGACCTTCAAATACGTTATGCCGGGTAGTGGTTTCGTCAAAGACAATTTTGCCGTGGCCGGCATCCAGGTGGCGACCGAGGGGCTGGTTGGGGCGGCGACCTTCGGGGCGCTGTCGATGGTACAGTTCGGCGGCAAACTGTGGCGGGTGATGACCGGCAACCCGGTCTCGCGTCAAGGCGTCATTCGGGAAGCCCAGACCTATGTGCACCAGACACCGCCCGAGCGGCGGACGCCCGAGGTGTATGACCTGCTGGCCAACTCGTATCAGCGCGAGGGCAAGCTGGATCGGGCCATGCACTACTATCAACTCGCCGGGCAGGAAGACAAAATCCCGGACCTCAAAGAGCAGGCCGCCGAATCACTCCTGCACCAGGCCGACGAGACGCCCCACCGGGCCGACAAACTGGCCGCCCTGCGGACTCTGGCCGAGCGCTATCCCGACACCGAGGCGGCCAAGGAAGCGGCGCCCAAGCTGCGCGAGTTGAGCCGCTGGGAGCATCAGGGCCTCCAGCTCAGCAAAGCCTTTCTGCAGGAACACACCGACCTCATCGGTCCCCACGGCCTGGGGCTCAGACCCCAACTGGTGGACGGCGACTGGGAGAATATCGAACTCAGCGACGAGGGCATCACCGTCCTGGCCGACCAGGAGATTTCCCTGCACTTTGCCACCGATGCGGGTTCTCAGACCAAGGTCTACGGCGTGCCGCGCCTGGCCTGGGAACGGTTCTGGCAGCGATTCCGGGCCAAAGGCTTTGAGCAGGCCGCACGGCATGGCGATCGTCAGCTGGCCCGTCTGGCCCTGGGTGCGGAAGAGACCGATATCGTGCTCAAGAGCAGCCAGGAAAAGCACGCCGACCAGGGCTGGCGCGCCCTGCCCCAGCTGACCGGCAGCACCTCGGGCACGGATCTCGATATTCGCGGTATTCTGCCCAAAGAAGTCATCGGCACCAACCTGGCCTTTGGCAAAGACCAGCGCAGCGCCTTTGTCGGAGTAGAGGTCCCGCTGCCGTTTGTGCCGGTTGACTTCCTGCTGCTCGGCCGCAGCGGCATGCCGTCGCTGTATCCCAAGATTCGGATGCCGGACAGCGGCCTGAGCAACGAAGAGCTGTACCAGTAAGCGGCGCGGCTCAGGACTCCTTGGGCTTGCGAAACGTGTCGTGGCAGCTCTTGCAGCTGCCAAAGACCGCCTTGAGCTTGGCCTTGGCCTCGTCGCCCCTGTCCTGACTGGCGGCGTGGCCCAGATCTTCGGCGGCATCGCGCAAGCCATGCGCGGCCTGCATAAAACCGTCCCACTGTTGCCAGATCTCGGGCTTGGCCCGCGAGGCGTCCGAGATACTGTCGGGTGGAAACAGGCTGGACATCTGGCTGGCGTGCAGGGCAATCGCCCCGGCGTAGAGCGCCGCGTCAGCAATCTGTCCGGCATCCAGCTTGGCCTTGAGCTGTTTGGCGTTGGCCCCTACGTTCTCCATCAGGTACATGCGCGCCCCGATGGGATCGTCCGGGTTTTTGAGGCTGTGGACATGCTCGCCGTGGGCGCCAATGTGCTGGGCGACAAGCGCCACGGCCAGCGCACTCGCCGCTCCTATCATCCATTTCATGTGTGTGTCTCCTTTCTCTTTGTCTTGTTAGGCTACCAGATCGAACGGACCAATTCGGTATCAAGGTAGGCTGTGCCTCGGATAATTCTTCCATTGTCCATCTGGACGACATAGCAGTAACTGTTGTTATACGGCTGACCGGTTTTGGTGGTTCCTTTGCCGACCCACTGAATCACGACCGTATCCCCCTCGGCGATGAGGTTCAGCACGGTCGGTGTAGGAGGGCCGGCAAGTTTCTCGCGTTGGGGTGTGAGCGCATCCTCGACCAGGCGTTGGCGGCCGACGTAGGTCCCCGAAATGGGACAGCTGCCCATCACCGTCCAGGTGGCAGTGTCGGCTAAGAGATTGAAGAACGCCATACCGTCGCCGTTGGCCCAGGCTGCAAAGGCGTCCTGGATGACGCGTTTGTTCTCCCCGCTGCTCATTTTGACTGGCCTCCGACGGCCTGTTCGATGGCCGGAATGCTTTTGAAATAGCGGGCCACAGCCTGGGCATCCGCGTCGGTCATGTCCTTGTAGCCGCCTTCGGGCACGCCTTCAATCACCAGCGCCATCAAGCCCTGGACATTATCAAAGTCGGGCAGAAATCCGCTCCGCAGCAGGGTCACCATGTCGTCCTCGCTCCACTCCCCAATCCCGGTCTTGACATCCGGGGTGATGTTGGGCGCCAACTCGCCGTCAATCCCGTCCGGATTGCCGGCCATGTGGCGGGAGTGGTCAAGCGTGCCGGTCCAGCGCCGCGGGGTATGACACTCCTGACAGTGGGCCAGGTGCTGGCTGATATACGCCCCGCGCTCGATTCCGCTCTGCGGCGCCTGAGCCGCAGCCTGGACCGGCTCAAAAAAGAGCCAGCGCCAGACCCGCATCGCCAGGCCGGTAAACGGGAGCGACAGCCGGTGGGGCGTATTGGCCTGGGCGACCGGCGGCAGGCTGCGCAGATAGGCGACCAGGGCACCGACATCGGCGTCACTCATGCCGCTCAGGGCCGGATACGGCATGACCGGGCTCATGACCGAGCCGTCGGGACGGACGCCGAGTCGAATGGAGTCGATGATCTGCTGGTCGGTCCAGGCACCGATGCCGTGGTCGGGATCGGACGTGATATTCGTCCCGTAGAAGGTGCCGTAGGGTGTGCTGAGCGGACGGCCGCCGGCGTTGACCGGCCCGCCCTCGGCCGTGTGACAGCCACACCCGCCGGCCAGGGCAAAGACGTAACT
>JAAXHF010000660.1 GCA_012271025.1 Deltaproteobacteria bacterium
CCTCAACACCCCGCCGGTGGCGATTGGGGTGTCGGGCGGTCTGGACTCGACCCTGGCCCTGCTGGTGACGTGTCGTACTGCGGATGCGATTGGGATGCAACGCCGGCACATCCAGGCCCTGACCATGCCCGGCTATGGCACGACGCAGCGCACCAGAAAGAATGCGACCGACCTCATGCACCAGCTCGGCGTGACCAGCCGCCAGATCGATATTCGCCAGCTGTGTCTGGACGAGATGCGAACCCTCGGTCACCGGCCGTTCGGCATACGGCTGGACGGGCTGAGCGTCGAGGCGCTGAGCCACAAGCTGAAACAGCTGCCGCCCGAGGCGCGCCACGACCTGGTGTTTGAGAACGTGCAGGCCCGGATGCGGACCAGTCTGCTGATGAACAGCGCGTTTGTGATCGGCACCGGAGACCTGTCCGAGCTGGCCCTGGGCTGGGCCACGTATAATGCCGATCACATGAGCATGTACAACCCGAATGTGGGCATTCCCAAGACTCTGGTCCGTTTTCTGGTCGCCTGGGCGGCCGAGCACGAGTTCAGCGGAGCCGTCCAGGCCACCCTCCGGGCCGTGCTTGCAACCCCAATCTCGCCCGAGCTGCTACCCACCAGCCCGGCCGGCGACATTGTCCAGGAAACCGAAGACATCATCGGCCCGTATGAGCTGCACGACTTCTTTCTGTTCCATTTTTTGCGCTACGGCGCCGCGCCGGCCAAGATTCTGTACCTGGCCGCCCAGGCGCGTTTCAGCCGGGCCTACGCGCCGCCGGAACTCCGACGCTGGCTGCGGGTGTTTCTCAGCCGCTTCTTTGCCAATCAGTACAAGCGCTCGTGTCTGCCGGACGGCCCCAAGGTCGGTTCGGTGAGTCTGTCGCCGCGTAGCGACTGGCGCATGCCGAGCGACGCCCAGGTCGCCCACTGGCTGGCCGAGCTGGAGGACGAGCTATAAGAGTTCCGTGGTCAGGATGTAGCGCGCGTCCGAGACAAAGGAGATAAACACTACCTTGCGGCCCGCCAAGCCGGAACCAGCCAGCAGTTCCCGAGCGTCGTGCCGCAACGCCTCACGGTCCTCGGTCGCGGTCGGCAGCAGGACCGGGATGACCCCGTGGACCAGGGCCAGCCGCCGGTAGGTTTCCGACTGCGGGGTGACGGCCACAATGGGCTGCGGCGGACGATACTTGGCAATCCGCAGGGCGGTAAAGCCTGAGACGGTGACGGTCGCCAGGGCAGCGACCTCAAGCGTGGCGGCAATGTCGCAGGCGGCACGGGCCATGGCATCGGCCTCGGCATCACGTCTGTCTGGGGGGACGCTCCAGTCGAGCCGCCGGGTGCGGGTCTGTTCGGTCTCCTGGGCAATATCGGCCATAGTGCTCACGGCTCGGGCCGGATAGCGGCCGACCGCGGTTTCTTCGGACAGCATGACCGCATCGCTGCCGTCCAGCACGGCGTTGGCCACATCGGCGACTTCGGCGCGGGTAGGGCGGGGTGAGGTGACCATCGAGACCAGCATATGGGTGGCGGTAATGACCGGCTTGGCCTGCTGGTTGGCCTCCCGGATCAGACGCTTCCGGATATGGGGGACGCGGGCAAACGGGGTCTCGATGCCCAGATCCCCACGGGCGATCATAATGCCGTCGGCCGCAGCCAGAATCTCGGAAAAATTGCCCAGCGCGGCCTGGGTTTCGATTTTGGCGATCACCGGTGTCCCGCTCCCGCAGGCTGCAATGGCCCGCTTGGCGGTTACCACGTCGTCGGCCGTGCGGACAAACGACAGGCCGATATAATCGACGCCCCGCTCAATCCCAAAGCGCAGATCGGCGCTGTCCTGTTCGTCGAGGATCGGCAGCCCCATCAGACCCGAGGGGCAGTTGACTCCCTTGTTGGCGCTCAGCGTTCCTCCGACCACGACCGCACACTGAATGTCGTGGTCGCCGACCTGTCTGACCTCCAACTCAATCTGGCCGTCGGCCAGCAGCAGCGTATCCCCGGGCCTGACCTCCTGGGGCAGCCGGGCGTAGGAGACCGATACCGCGTCCCGGTCGCCGGCAATGGGCTGGCTGGTCAGCGTAAAACGTCCGCCGGCGTGCAGCTCGATGGGTCCGGCTGCAAAGTCGCCGATGCGCACCTTGGGACCGGCCAAGTCCTGAAGAATGGCCAGCGGCCGACCGGCGGTCTCTGCCAGTTGGCGCAGATGCCCGATCCGCCGGCCATGTTCATCATGGCTGCCATGCGAGAAGTTGAGCCGGGCGACGTTCATCCCGGCCGCCAACAGGGTCTGGAGTTGGTCCGGCGAGTCGCTGGCCGGCCCGATGGTGGCCACGATCTTGGTTTTCCGGTCGTTGAGCGGGAGCATGCGGCTGCTATCTCCTTTGGACCTGTAGGTAGCAGGACCTGGCTGGTCCGTAGCTGACAGGTGTCAAAATAGCATATATGACAGAGGTGGGGGCGGGGAGCCGACCGCATCCCGAGAACGTCATATGATTAGTGCCGCTGTCATTCTGCTACCCACCCGCAGCCGTCCGCTGACCGTGATCGGCGGGCTGTCCCTGCTCAAGCGGGCGATTTTCACCGCCCAACGCGCCGGCGCAAAAACCTGTTATCTGGTCTCCGCCCACACGGCCGAACAGACGAGCGCGCTACGCCGCTCGCTGGCCGGCGACCCGCGCCTCAGCAGCCGGCTGGTGTGGCTCGGTCCGCACGAGACGCCTCCCGACCCGCAGCCGGGCGGGCCGGACGCTGAGCAGTGTCTGGCCTTTGAGGTCCAGACCGTGTTTGCGGCCGACCTGGCCCGCGAGCTGGCCGAGGCGGCGACGCCCCAGGCTGTCTGGGCGGTGGGCCAAGCGCCGCAAGACTGCGCGCTGGTCGTCTTTCCCCTGTCCATCCTTCCCACGACCCTGGCGCGCCTGCAAACCGCAGGCGCCGAGCTGGCCGGGGGAGACTGGGGAGCAGAGGTGCAACGCTTTGCGGCCGACGGCTATTTCCTGGCCCAGGTGTCTCGCTCCAGCCTGGCCGCCGACGTTGAGAAAGCCCTGCTGCTGTCTCTACCCAACCCCCGGGACGGCCTGGTCGATGCCTACCTCAACCGCAAGCTGTCGCGTCCCCTGACCCGCCTGCTGCTCCGCACCCCGCTGACGCCCAACCACGTCACCCTGCTGTCGTGCGCCATCGGCTTACTCGGGGCGGCCTGCTTCTGGGGCGGGGGCTATGCCTGGCCGATTGTGGGCGGCCTGCTGTTGCAGTTTTCCGCCGTGGTCGATTGTGTTGACGGCGAGGTCGCCCGGGTGAAGTTTCTGGAGTCCCCGCTGGGAGCGTGGCTGGATATCACCCTCGATACCCTGGTCCACATTGCCATCTTTGTGGGGGTTGGCATCGCGGTCTGGAAACAGGGCGGGGCCACCTATGCGCCCCTGCTGGGCGGCGCCCTGGCCGTTGGGGCGGCGATCTGTTTTCCCTTTGTCACCATGGCCGAGAAGACCGAGGAACAGGGCAAACAGCAGGGCGGCTGGGAGAACACCATCATCCAGAATATGATCGAGGGGCTGACCAGCCGCGACTACTCGATCATTATCCTGCTGTGCGCCCTGGTCCAGAAACTGGCCTGGTTCCTGTGGAGCGCGGCGATTGGCGTGCAGGTGTTCTGGTGCATTCTGGCCGTCCTGCTGCACAAAGCCGGACGGCTGAACTGGGCGGTCTTTTCGTCACGCTCGCTCGACGCCTGAGGCGGACCTCAGCATGGACGCCCGGCCCGGTACCTATGCGCTGCTCCTGCGCGCCCGATCCTGTGGGCGTATCCAAATCGGCCGGTGTGGCAGTCTGACGGTTCGGCCCGGCTGGTATGTCTATGTCGGCAGCGCCTTTGGTCCGGGCGGCCTGCGCGCCCGGCTTCGCCACCACTGCCGGCTCGCGGAGCGTCCCCACTGGCATATTGACTATCTGCGTCGGGCGGCTGCGCCCGAGCTGGTCTGGTATAGCCACGACCCGCAGTACCGCGAACATGGCTGGGCAGAGAGCGTGGGCCGCCTGGACTCGGCCCAGATCCCGCTGCCCGGCTTCGGGGCGTCTGACTGCGACTGTCGCAGTCACCTGTTCTTTTTCCCCAGCCCGCCCCGCCTGGCCGTCTTTCGACGCCGGATTCACGCGGTCGTGCCGGGCCACGCCCGAATCGCCTCGGCAACCCTGATATGACTCGATGGACGACGCCTCGGGCGAGTCTTGAAGCCCGGACGTTTGTCTTTTTCGGGCTTGGGGTCTAGTACCGAATCCGTCGGTCCTGGCCCTGGCTGACGATATGAACCCCGGTCGGCGTATTGAAATGGGTGCCCAGAATGAGCGTCTGCGTATCGCAGTAGGTGTCGATGAAGCGCGTCCGGGTGGCAATCGCCAGCGCCTTGTCGGTATCGGCCTGCTGACTCCAGCCGGGTTCGGCGACCTGGACCGGGTTGACCATCATATCGCCGGTGATGATCGCCTGGTGGCCGTTTGAGCGCAGCCGCACGCTACAGTGGCCGGGCGTGTGGCCGGGGGTCGGCAGCAGGCTGACTTCGTCATCCAGACTCCAGGCTTCGTCCACCCACGCGACCTGGCCGGCCTCAAGAATGGGCAGGATGTTCTGCTCGACCACGGCCTGATCCTCAGGGGCGGGCGCGTCCTTCCAGTGCTCCCACTCGCCCGTGCTGAACAGATAGGTCGCGTTGGGAAAGGTCGGCACCCAGCGGCCGTCCTCCAGCCGGGTATTCCAGCCGGTGTGGTCGAGATGCATGTGGGTACAGAACACGTAGTCAATCGCCTCCGGGCCGCACCCGGCCGCAGCGCAGTCTTGCAGAAACGCGGCCCGGCGGCCGTTCCACTGGTCAAAGGCCAGACCCCGCTTGTCGTTGCCGATACACGTGTCGACCATGATCGTGTGGTGACGGGTCTTGATGATGAAGGCGTGGATGCTGAGCAGCATCAGCTTTTTGTCGCTGACAAAGTGCGGCTGGAGCCAGTCGAGGTAGGGGTCGAAGTCGTCTTTGCGTTTGTCAACGTACATAAAGCGGGGGCTGGTCGGCTCCAGGCTGTCCAGGACTTTTGCGATCTGGATGGTGCCGACGCTGAAGCCTTGGACAGGGTGGGTTGTGGACATGCGGTCTCCTGTGGTCAGGCGGGCTGGCACGGCCCCGGCTCAGACATGATACACGTCCAGCACCGTCTCAATCTCGTCGTTCAGGACAATGATCTTCTTCTTGGCGATCTTGAACCGGTCGGCCTCGGGACGCAGGACGTACTCGTAAAAGCCGAAATAGCTGGACGCCTGTCGCAGCTCGGTCCGGTACAGGTTGACCTGCCAGTGAGCCGAGACGTGGGGCTGGCGGTCGACGACATCCGTCACCCGGATATTGGTGACCAGATGGCAGGTCCGGGGCATGGGCACCGAGGCGATGGTCGTGCCCGATTCGATCCGCCACACCCGGTCTTCCAGACCCGAGCGATCCCGATAGTAGATCAGCGACAGCTGCGAGCGCGGATCGTCGGTCGGCTGGCCTGTGTCGTCCCAGGCCGGAATCCAGAACTCGGCATCTTCGGTATACAGCGCCAGCCACGCGGCCCAGCGCCGCTGGTCAAGACACGCGGCCTCTTCGTACAACAGGTCCGCGCACCGGGGCAGCAGCTCAGACACCATGGCCGTCTCCGGCGCCGTTGGCCTGGGCCGCGCCCTGGCGCATGAGTTTGAGCCACTGGCGGTAGTGGCCGTGGTAGATCGTCTCGTCCCGGAAGTCGGGGGTACTGGAGTCGGGCTGGAGCCCCAGGGCCTGAGCCTCGGCGTCCGGGCCGCGGACCAGGCGCTGGGCGCCCCGCACATAGCCCTGCTGCCAGCGGACCTGGCGGCCGTTATAGCCCCGCTGGCAGGCCTCAAAGGCGGCCAGATCGTCCGGCGTGCCCACCCCGCTGGCGTTGAAGAAGTCCTCGTACTGGCGCAGGCGGTGCTCGCGCATATCGGGCGCTTCGCCGACCGGCGCAATACAGTAGGTTGACACCCGCGTTTTATCCGGCGCCAGGGGGTGGATGACCCGCAGCTGGGTCGAAATCTGATCCATGAAGAAGACGTTGGGGTACAGCAACAGGTTGCGCAGCCGGTCCATCATCCAGCGCGCGTGTGTTTCGCCGTGGCGGCTCGCCATCTCGTCCCGGCGCTGGTAGGACGGCCGGACCTGGGGGTTGGGATAGTCGGTCCATAACAGGGTGTGACCGTTGCCCAGGTCGTAGCTGCCGGTGGCCAGGGTTGCGGCCTCAAGCCGCTGGACATCCAGGGCTTTGACCGCGTCGTGCCGGGCGGCCGCCCGACGCTGAATGACGCCCATGAAGCTGCGGTGGACCACGTCAAAGTGATAGCCGTCCACCCCGTTCTCGGCCTGGAGCTTCCAGTTGCCGGCAAAGGTGTAATCGGCGCTGCCCCTGAGCACCTCCAGACCCTCGGGGGCCTGGTCGGCCAGCATGTCGATGCAGGTCCGGGCGGCGCCCAGATGCTCGGCCAGCTCGGGTACGTCGGGGTTCAGGCTGGCAAACAGAAAACCGCGGTAGTTGGTCAGCCGCGGGATGCGCGACAGGCCGTGGTCCTGGCGCTCGAACACGGGCGGATAAGCCCCGCTGTCGCGGTCCTTAACGCTGACCAGGCCGCCGTTGGTGTTGAACGACCAGCCGTGGTAGGGGCAGGTCAGCACCTTCTGGTTGCCGCGCTTGGCCAGACACACGGTCGCTCCCCGGTGCGGGCAGGTATTGATGAAACCGCCGATCTCGCCGGCCTGGTTGCGCATCAGGAGGACCGGCTGACGGCCCATGGTGGTGGTGAAGAAATCGTTGGGCTGGGGCAGCTGGCTCTCGTGGGCGACGTAGATCCAGTTGCCCTCAAAGATATACGCCATCTCCAGCTCGAAGAGGTCGGGGTCGGTGAACAGCGAGCGGTCGATGGTGAAAAAGCCCTGCTCGGGCTGATCGACAATATAGGTCTGGAAGTCCCGTGGCGGGCGCTGTTGGGGTGTCAATGCCCGTCCGTTGGGGGCTTCGTGTGGGGCAACCGATGTAGCCATGCGCCTCTCTCCTTTGTGTTGTGAGCGGGATAGCGCTGATTCTGCCGCCTTACGGGGCAAGGTCGCGTACCAGAGCTATGGCCGTCCCTATGATCGTCCCTGCAATAGGAAGAGTGGAAACGAGCATGAACTTGTAGACATCCTGAAAGCCTTTCGTCATGTCTTCCCGCAGGGTCACGATATCAGCCTTCAGCTCTGTCTTCACCTGGTCCAGGTCAGCCTTGGTCGCAGCGGTAGCGCTCAGCGCTTCCTGTAGCGAGTTGGTCAGGGTGTCTGCCTGCTGCTGTGTGAATCCTCCCTCACACAGCCGGGTGGAAAATTGCAGGGTACCAAACGGGCTGCTTGTCGCCATAGCGTGTCAGCACTCCTCCTGTAGCCTTATTCGATTTCTCCTGCTCTATCCACCCCTCTGGGGAGAAGAGGGAGAGCAGAAACGGAGCGTCTGACTATGCACCTGCCTTCGCATACGCCGGTCGTCATTATGGGCGGTGGAATAATCGGCTGTCGTGGGCCTCTCATCTCTGCAAACGTGCCCTCTTGCCGCGTGCTGTGATCGGACCCAGCCGAGCCGTCAGTCTGGCGCGTCCGAGACCAAATGAAAAGCCTCGTGTCTTGGACGAAAAATCGGGCTGAGGAGCAGACGAACGCCCCCAGATCGGCTATGAGAGTCGCCTAGGGGGAGCCATGACCGGCCAAGAGACCATCCTCAGCGAACACCATCTGCTCATCTTTCTGCTCCAGGTTCTGCTGCTGCTGGCCCTGGCGCGAGGCTGTGGAGAACTCCTGCGCCGCTTCGGCCATCCCCCGCTGGTCGGAGAAATCCTGGTTGGCGTCTTCTTGGGGCCGACCCTGCTGGGCCGGCTGGTGCCCGGCGTGCATCTTACCCTGTTTCCGGCCGATCCCATCCAGCAGGCGATGCTGGAAACCGTGTCGTGGTTCGGCGTCCTGTTCCTGCTGCTGGAAACCGGCCTTGAGGTCGATGTGTCGGCCGCCTGGCGCCAGCGCGCCTCGGCGCTGCGGGTCGGCGTCATCGGCTGCCTCGTGCCGCTCCTGATCGGCTTCGGCCTGTCGCTGCTGCTGCCCGACCATTATCTGCCGGCACCCGAGCGCCGCCTCTTCTTCGCCCTGTTTTTAGGCACGACCATGGCCATCAGCGCCATGGTCGTTATTGCCCGGGTGCTGCACGATCTGGATCTCATCAAAAGCGACCTGGGTCTGTTGACCC
>JAAXHF010000618.1 GCA_012271025.1 Deltaproteobacteria bacterium
GACTGGCGGCGCGTGGCCACCCGCTACGACAAGCTCGCGCAGAACTACCGTGCCACCGTCACCCTCGCGGCTATCATCATGTATTGGTTATGAGTCCGGACCCTAGAGCACAAAGCGGCTCGTCAGCAGGCCGAGGATCAGCAGGACGCCGTAGGCCAGGTGGAGCTGGGCAGACTGGGCATCGATCTCCTGATCCTTGAGTTCCTGGGTCTGAAAGATCGTCCGCACGACCGGAACGGCCAGGGCCAGGGACAGCAGGGTCAGCAACACCGGCCACGGCGCGTAGCCCAACACCACCAGCGTCACGGTCAGCACAAAAGCGCCGTACACCAGGCCGGCCATCTCCCAGTTCGCGGCCCGGCGTCCAATGACGGTGGCCAGGGTGTTTTTGCCGTGGCCCCGGTCAGCCTCAATATCGCGGATATTATTGGCCTGGAGAATCGCCGCCACCAGACAGCCGACCGGCAACGACATCAGCAGCGGGTCCAGGGCGAAGGTCTGGCGCTGCACATAGTAGGCGCCCATGATGATGACCGGTCCCATGAAGACAAAGACCGTCGCCTCACCCAGCGTGACATAGGCCAGCGACAGCGGCCGGGCGGTATAAAAATAGCCGGCCAGCACGCTCAGCAGCCCCAGCGCCAGGATCGGCCAGCCGCACAGCGCGACCAGCACGAGGCCGAACAGGCTGCCGACCCCGAAGCTGACCAGCCCGCCCCAGTACAGCTGGTCGGCCGGCAGGAGGTGGCGCTGAATCACCTGGCTGCCGCTCTTGGATTCCAGGCTATCAACCCCGCTCCGGTGGTCGTAATAGTCGTTGATCATATTGGTCCCGATGTGGATGAACAGCGAGCCGAGCAGGGCCAGGAAAAAGAGGCCCCACCAGAACCTGCCGTCGAGCGCGCCCAGCACCGAGCCGATCAGGACCGGGGTCATCGACGCCGTAAACGAGAAGGGCCGGCTGGCTTCAATCCAGCTCTGAACAGAACCCGGTGCGGGACCGACGGGGACGGGGTGCTCCTGGGACATGGCGGTCTCCTTTCGGGCGTATTATGGGCGTGCTGGGGGAGGGGAGTCAAAGGGGGAGGGGATGCTGAACGATGAACGATGAACGATGAATGATGAATGGGGAACGGAAGGACGGTGCGGCTTGCCCGTCCGAGCCTGACAGGCTAAACCCTCGAAAGAGGAAACGTGTCAACCGTATTCATGCGGCTGAAAAGGAGGACCGGGTATGGCAGCGGAGCAGATTGGCCGTTTGGATCATATTGGTATTGCAGTCCACAGTATCGAGCGGGCGCGGACCTTTTTTGAAGAGACGCTGGGAGCGCGATTCCGTTTTATAAAAACGTCGCGCGACGGCAGCTTTCGTTTTGCGGTGTTCGACCTGCACGACTTCACCATCGAGCTGATTGAGCCGGCCACCGAAGACAGCTTTTTGACCAGGTATCTGGAAAAACGGGGCGAAGGCGTACACCACCTCACCGTGCAGACGCCGGACCTGAAAAGAAAGGTCGCCGGCTTGGAGGAGAAAGGGCTGCGGGTGGTGGATAAACACCTGGACGGACCCGATTTCATCGAAGCCTTTATTTCGCCCAAGAGCGCCTGTGGCGTGCTGTTCCAGCTGGCCGAGACCTGCCCGCCGCTGGACAATGAGCCGTACTGGCAAGATGAGCAGGACACATAACAGACCCATGCCCCGCTTCATTCCTGTCTGGCTGCTCGTCGTGGCCCTGGCCACGGCCTGCACCAATAACCCCTACCGACCGGAGGAAGCCGCAAAAAACGTCCTGTACGAGACCTTCCGCGAAGACCTCAAACACCTCGACCCGGCCCTGGCCTATGTCTCCAACGAGCTTGATGTCCTGAGCCAGATCTATGAGACCCTGGTTCAGTACCACTTTCTGAAACGCCCCTACAGCCTGGTGCCGCTGACCGCCACGGCCGTCCCCCAGGCCCAGCTGTACGACGCCCAGGGCCGACTCCTGCCCCCCACCGCACCGGCCCGCGAGGTCGCCAGGGCGGTCTACACCATCGCCATCACACCCGGCATTCGCTACCAGGATCACCCCAGCTTTGCCCGGACTGCCGACGGACGCTACCGCTGGTTCCTCCAGCCCGGCGCGCGCTTTCCGCCCATCCGCCATCCGAATGAGCTGCCGCAGCACGGCTCGCGTGAACTGACCGCCGACGATTACGTCTACCAGATCAAACGGCTGGCCTCGCCCCTGCTGGCCTGCCCGATTTTTTCTCTGCTGAGCAATTACATCGAGGGGTTTGAGGAGTTTCACCAGCGGCTCGGCCAGGAGGTCGAGCGGCTGCGCCAGGAGCGCCGCCGGGCGGCCGGGGCGCTGTATAACCAGGAGGCCGACGAGCGCACGAATCCGATCTACCTGGATTTGCGCCAGTACGCGCTGCCCGGCGTCCAGGCGCTCGACGACCACACCCTGCAAATTACCCTGAGCCGCAAATACCCCCAGTTCGTGTACTGGCTGGCGATGCCCTTTTTTGCCCCCATGCCCTGGGAGGCGGACCGCTTCTACAGCCAGTCGGCCGCCCTGGAACAGAATATCACGCTGAACCGTTTCCCGGTCGGCACCGGCGCCTATAGCCTGGCTGTCAACCAGTCGAACTATCGCATGGTGCTGCGGCGTAACCCCAACTTTCACCACGAAACCTATCCGACCCAGGGCACGCCCGAGGACGAGTCAAACGGCCTGCTGGCAGACAGCGGCAAACGCCTGCCGTTTGTTGACGAGTTGGTCTATGTGCTGGAGAAAGAGCCGATCTCGGAATGGAACAAATTTCTTCAGGGCTATTACGACCGGGCCGGGATCAACCCCGACGCCTTCGATCAGGTCGTGCAGTTCGATCCCAGCGGCGAGCTTGAGCTGGCCCCGACCTTGCAGGAGCGCAATTTCCGGCTGCTAAGCGCGGTGTCCCCGTCCACCAGCTACTACGGCTTTAATATGCTGGACGATGTCATCGGCGGCTATGACGACAAGCGGCGCCGCCTGCGCCAGGCGGTGTCGATCGCCCTGAACATGGAGGAGTATATCCAGATCTTTCTGAACGGTCGCGGCATTCCGGCCCACAGTCTGCTGCCACCCGGCCTGTTCGGCTACCAGGCGGGCCGGGCCGGCATGAACCCGGTGGTCTACGACTGGGACGCCGGGATCGAGCAGCCGCAGCGCAAGAGCCTGGCCGAGGCCAAACGGCTGCTGGCCGAGGCCGGCTATGTCAACGGGCAGGACGCCAACGGCAAACCGCTGATCCTGTTCTTCGATACAGTGGCGGCCGGGCCGGGCTCCAAAGCACCGCTCGACTGGTTGCGCAAGCAATTCGCCAGCCTGGGCATTCAGCTCCAGATCCGCTCGACCT
>JAAXHF010000353.1 GCA_012271025.1 Deltaproteobacteria bacterium
GTAGTCCACCACCATCCGCACCCACGACCACTCCAGCCGGGGGCCGGAGGCCGGGGCATCGACCTGGAACGCCACTCCCGACATCCCCGCCGACAGCCCGCTCACGATGGACGGGTCGGAGACCACCAGTGTCGTCCACTCCTCCGAACTCAACGCCTCCGCCCCGCCGAATGTAGCCACGGCGGTCGTGCCCGAATAGACCGTAAAGCCGTAGGCGCCGGCCTCCACCGTCCCCGATTGGGCCCGCAGCGCAACCTCGAACCGCACGTCCACAACCGTCCCGGACCCGCTGCCGGCACCAAATCCCACCCGCAGGCCGCTGTTGGTGAACAGGTAGACCGCGGATGTGTCCCTGTCCGGGTCCGCCTCGTCCAGGCAGGCCCAGAGCCCGGCGGTGCCGCAGCCCGACGCCAGTCCCGAGGGCACCAGGATCGGCTTGATGTGGATATCGACGGTCGGCGCCAGGACCGCCGTCTGCAGCGGCACCGTCAGCGGGACCGCCGCGCCGTCGCACGTCTGATCGCTGGTTGTGCCGGTCAGACCATCCTCACTCTTGCTGATCCGCAGCATGAGTTCATCCCCCGCTGCCCAGGGCTGGTTACACACGCCCCAGACCAGCGCCTGGCCCCCGTCATTGGTGGCTACGGCAACCGCATCGTCAAAGTCCAGGCGCAGGCCGACCGAGCCGTCCAGTTCAATGAAGTCGATATGATGTCCAGCCAGGGACGGGGCCGAGGCGAACTCCACCCAGGCCCGGCCATCGTCCCAGCCGATGCGGCGGATGGTCGTCTCAGCGTCGTCCACGCTGAAGTCGGCGAGGCGCAGCTGGCCTCGGTAGTCGTCGGCAATCACCGACGTGCCCAGTGCCACCGGATCAAACAGCGCCTCGTGCAGGGTGCCGGCCGGGGCGGCGACGCTTGCCACCAGCTCGTGGCGCTGCTTCTCCTCCATGGCCAGCCCGTCGCAGATGGAATAGCGTTCTGAGATATGGTCGTAGTAAAACTGGTACTGGCCGGCCGGCAGCGGCCGGGCGGTGGATACGGTGAACGGATAGCCGGCCTGGAACAGCCCCGCGTCCTGACCGCCCAGCCAGTCCTCCCCGGTGCCGTAAGATGCCGGTTCGGTCTCACCGTGCTCAGCCACCCAACCCGCGGCGTGCGGGGCCGTGTACAAATGGGCGCCGGCCGCCGATCCCGAGGCCAGGTCGTGCTGAGTCTGGTAGTGATAGTACTCCCCGTAGAGATCGATCGTCCAGCTGACCTCGCGCTGCTTCTCATACTTGCGACGGATGCAGCGGCGGTAATCCTCGGCGCTGTACTCGGTCGAGCTGCTATCGACCGCCACCTCGGCCCCAAGCGCCGCGATCAGCGTCTTGAGCTCCGACAGCCCAATGGTCTGCGTCGGTTCAGTCGCGGCCCTGACGCTGTCGGTTGCCGCCTGCACTTCAGAGGGCTCCGCCAGCAGGAAATGCTGCTCGCTGCCGCCTGATCCGGCCGCAGCCTCCGCCCCGGCCGGCGGCGGCGCGGCGGCATCCGGCAGCCAGGGCTGGTAGGCATTGCTGGCGATCGTGTAGTAGTCCCGGCCCACGAACCGCACCGCGCCCAGCCAGTAGCGGTCGGCCTGCTCGGTGCTTGGCATGGAGGCGCGCTTCTTCAGGAAAACGATCGCCTCGCGATCGTCCCAGCGCGTATCGCGCCCGCTGAGAAAGTCCTCGCCCAGGGTCGCGGCGCCCAGCTGGGTCGAATAGCGCACGTCAGCGTCGCCGACTATTGCCTGCACCTTGTTGCCGCCGCCGCCCTTCAGGTACTCCAGGACGTTGAAGGTGAACACCAGCGCCACCGCGTAGTCATCCTCGGGATCGATACGCTCCTGCGTCTGGGTAACCGAGTCCAGCTTCACCCGCGCGATGGCATCGGCCCCGACGATGCGCTCCTCCAGGGATACGGGGCCAAAGTCCCGGGGCAGGTCGATGTATTGGTGGTCGGCTGCCAATCGTGAGCGCAGCGCCGTGCCGATGTCGCCCACAAACCCGCTGAAGAACAGAATCCCCAGAATGCCGGCGGCCAGCAGGAACACCAGCCATCGCCGTCTTAGCGGCAATACCAGCCTGGCCATCGCTACAACCCCTTACGCCTGATGCTCAATGCGGCTTAGCGCCGTGCTCATGGCGGTGCACCTGGCGCAGGTAGTCAATATCCCTTTGCGGGATCGGAGGGACACCTTCCCTTTCCCTGTTCATCAGGTAGCCGTCGTACCTGGCCGGATTGGGCAGCTTGTACAGGTCGGTCAGACCCGCGGTGTGTCCGAACTCGTGCGCCATGACGGCGGGCAGGTAGCGGTAGTAGCCGATCAGGTCGTCGGCTACTTTCACTTCGTCACCATGCAGCAACGGGTCATTGGTCCAGACATATCTGGTGTGCACGCCGTCGCCGTCCTCTTCGCTGTACCCCCAGGCGGGCTGCTCGATCAGAAGGTCCTCCATGTGCTGCAGATGCGGAGAGTCGGTGAGTATGGGCAGGTCAAGGCCAAAGGGGCCGTAGGTGACACAGGCCGTCGACGGGCCGCAGTCGGTACCGAAAACATGGATCTCCCTGCCCTCAGGATGCTTTCGCCAGTTCCCGGCCGGCAGTTCCCCGCTTACCGCCTTTACCGCCACCGTCTGGCCGTCGCTGTTGCGGCCGGCCGGACATTCACCCTCCTTGCAGAAGAGCAGGTTGGGCCAGGATCCGGACACCGCATCGTTCCAGGCCTTGACCGCCGTGCCGATGGTTTCCGGAATGATGGTGCCGGGATCATTGGGTGGAACCGGCGCCGCCGCCGGTTCCGGCAGGGTGCCGACTTTGTACTGCACGGTGTGATCGCGCTGATGGCCGCGGTGCGGTATCGGCTCGGCCACCTCGATCTTCAGGATGAAGCCCCGGGCGGTGACGGTACCGGGCGGTGATTCCGCCAGGGTCGCCTCCAGCAGGTAGGAGCCCGACTCCAGCGCGCGGGCGATGCGGGCGGCGCTGGTTTGCTGGGCTTCCGGCTTGGCCCAGTCCTCCTCGTTGTTATCGTTTACGCCTTCCGCCATATAGGTTGGACCCACGTCCCGGCGCAGCACCAGAAACGGATCCAGGCCAACCGCCCCGGCCAAGTCCACGATCACGTGCGCGGCGCGGACCAGCGTAAAGCTCAGGTACCGGGCCGGCACATCGGCCAGGCCCGAGTTCTGCTGATAGGTGGAGATACACTCCGCCGTCCATTCCCCGGCCTCCGAATGCAGCAACGACTTATGCAGGCCGACATAGTCCAGCTGGCCCATCTCCACCCGGCAGGCCGGGTCCTCTATGGCGGGGGGCTTGGGCTTGGTGCACCCCTCCTTGCTGGCCCAGGGTCCTGGTTCAGCGCGGTGGGTGGTGCCGTTGCCGACCGCCCGCACCCTGAGCTGGTGGCAGGTGTCGGCGGCCAGGCCGGTGAAGGTGTATGCGGTTCCGGCCGTTGTCCCGCCGTCGCCGGTCTTATAGGAGGCCGCCCCGGTTACCGCATTCCAGCC
>JAAXHF010000178.1:0-4939 GCA_012271025.1 Deltaproteobacteria bacterium
TCGCGCAGGGCGGGCCGCTGCTCGCTTTCAATCGCGTTGAGGCAGGGGGCCATGAGCGGAAAGAGCGAGAGCAGGGCCTCGGGGTCGGATCGAATCACCGGCGACAGGATGGCCAGCAGAAATGTCCGAAGGGAAGGCGGCAACCCGGCCAGCACGGCCGGGAGCCGAACAAAGACGGCCGCCGCCGCGGTGGGCGAACGACTCGCCGCAGCCTGGCAGTCCACTAATAACTGGAGGCGAATCTTCTCGGCCAACTCGGCAAAGCCCTCGGGCAGCGCCGTGTAGAATGTCCACAAAGAGGAAACGTGTCCAGCATCTGCACGTCTGGTTGGAGGCCGCGTTTCCTCTTTCGAGCCGGACTCCTGGACGAGCACGCCTAATACGGCCCACTCCCGCATCTCTTCCGGGCTCAGAACGGACAGGGCAGTCGGGGCCGCGGAAAAATAGGAGAGCGCCAGAAACTCGCCTTTCCAGCCTTTTTGCCCGAGCAGCGCACTCCCGTGCTTTGCCCAAGCGTGCAGACGGGCTTTGAGCGGAGCCGGCAGGATCGGCAGTAACGGAGCCGAGGTCTGCAAGAATTGCGCGCCCAGGCGGCGCGAAACCTGAAGGACTTCACGACCGATAGCGGCCCACGCCTCGACCTGATCCCAGCCGAGCCGGGCGAGCACGTCGGGGGGGATGGAAAAATACGCCGCGGCTCCTTCACGCGAGGTCGGCTCGTCCCGAACAAATCGTTCGCCAACCTGCACCCACTGTGCAAACCGATCCTCTCCAAACGTGTGCCAGGCGGCCGGTGCGTTACGGCAGAACACCTGGGCCAGGGTGAGGGAGCTGTTCGCCAGCCGATCACCTGCCGCCAGCAGGGTCTCCCGTGCCGGGGTCGGCAGGGCATCGAGTTCGGCCAACAGGGCTTGGCCTCGTTCATCACCGAGCAAATGACGGTTATCAAACCACAGATTTCGAACGGAGGACATGAATGAGGAGGGGGTTCGGTGTTAAGGATTGGGGGTTCGGGGCCAATCCCCAGCCCCCAATCCCCAATCCCAAATTCTACACATAGGTCAGCCAATCCTTATACTTTGGATTGGTCCCTTTAATGACGGTATCGAAGCGGGCCTTGAGCTCTCTTGTGATCGCTCCGGGCGTTCCCCCACGGATCACACGGTCATCGAGTTCGCGAATCGGTGTCACCTCTGCGGCCGTGCCGGTAAAAAAGACCTCGTCGGCAAGATAAACCTCGTCCCGGGTGATCCGATCCTCCTCCAGCGGGACGTCCATATCTCGCAGCAGGGTAATAGCGGTATCACGGGTAATGCCGGGCAGGAGCGAAGACGAGAGCGGCGGCGTTTTGATCCTGTCCCGCCGGACGACAAAGATATTTTCTCCCGGTCCTTCGGCCACGTAGCCGTCGGTATCGAGCAGCAGGGCCTCGTCATAGCCGAGGGACCAGACCTCTTGGCCGGCAAGAATGGAATTCAGGTAGGTGCCGACGGCCTTGGCCTTGGTCATCAGGGTATTGACGTGGAAACGTTGAAACGACGACGTCTTGACCCGAATGCCCTTGAGCAGCCCTTCCTCGCCCAGATAGGCCCCCCAGGCCCAGGCGGCAATGGAAACACGAATCGGGTTGGTCCTGGCGTGCAGGCCCCGGTCCCCCTCGCCGACAAAGACCAGCGGACGGATATAACACTCCTTGAGGGCGTTGGCCCGAACCGTTTCCAGGCAGGCCTGAATAATATCATCTTGGGAAAAGGGGATGGTGAGCCCGAGGATGTGGGCCGAGTCGAACAGCCGTTCGATATGTTCGGGTAAGCGGAAAACGCCGGATCGACCGTCTTCACCCGCATAGCAGCGAATGCCTTCGAATACGCCCACACCGTAGTGGAGTGTATGGGTGAGGACATGGACTTTTGCCTCGTCCCAGGGAACGAGTTCGCCGTCCATCCAGATTTTGCCGTTTTCCACAGAAGCCTCCTCGCAAAAATAAGTTTTTTGCAAATCAGAAGCCCTGGGGAAAGTCAACGGGTGGGCATGCCCGCCGAGTCGCCTAAAAAGGCAGCTCGGCGGGCATGAACTCTTCCCGATCAAGGACAATAGCAGTCGCGGTGGTACCTTTACGGAGAAGAGCCATCTCGGGCGGGCCGATCACCAGACTCTCTCCGAGAGAGAGCGAACTCAGGACGCCGGAGCTCTGGGTACCGGTTGAATGCGCTACATAGCCGGACCCGTTCCGGGTCAACTGACAGCGGACGAATTCCGTCAGGCCCTGGGCCTTGGAAATATCTTCACCAAGAGTGACCTGAACGGTCGGAAAGAAGAGCTTGCGATAGCCGGCCATGCGGCGCAGCGCGGCCCAGGTGTAGAGATAGAAACACACCAGAGCGGAGACCGGATTGCCCGGCAGCCCGAAATACGGGCGTCCGCGGAGCAGGCCGAACGTCAGCGGCTTACCCGGCTTTTGGGCGACCCGCCAGAACAGGCGCTCGATGCCGATGTCGTCCATGGCCGCTTTGACAAAATCAAAATCCCCAACCGACACCCCGCCGGTCGACAATACGACGTCATGTCGTACGGCCTCTTCGAGCGCGGCGCGCGTCTCTTCCAGGCTATCGCGGGCAATGGCCAAGGGAACGGGCTGACCGCCGGCCTCGCGCACGGCCGCAGCCAGCGTGTAGGCATTGGAGTTCACAATCTGACCCGGTTGCAGCGGCATATCGACTTCAGCCAGTTCATCGCCCGTACTCAAGATGGCGACCCTGGGATGCTGATGAACGAGCACAAAGCTGCGTCCGACCGAGGCCAGCAGCCCGATATCCGCCGGACGGAGGACACGCCCCGGCTTGAGAATCGTCTGGCCGGGTTGGATGTCCTCGCCGCTCGCGCGCACATTATTGCCTTTGGGTCCGGCCTTGCAAATGAGCACCTGGTCGGGTTGCTCCTGGGTGTCTTCGACCTTGATGACGGTATCGGCGCCCGGCGGCAGGACAGCGCCGGTCATGATTTTACTCGCCGTCTTGGGTGCGACCGTTTTGGTTGGCACGGCGCCGGCTTGAATGACTTCCAGGACGGACAGCGCAATGGGCTGGTCTGCCTGGGCGGACTGAATATCGTCATGCCGAACGGCATAGCCATCCATGGCTGAGTTGGTAAACGGCGGGACTTTGCGGACAGACTGAACCTCCTCAGCCAGGACGCGCCCGGTTGCTTCAAACAGACTGATCCGCTCACCGGCCAGCGGAGAGACGGTCTCCAAAATCTGGGTCAGGGCCTCATGTACGGAGATCATACGCATACCCGTTTGAGGGCCTTACAGCCCACCTGCCTTGACGCGCTCCTGTAAGCGTCGGTCTTTGTCCCGCGTCTTTTCAACCAGCTCGGCTTTGAAGGCCTGAAACCGTTCTAGCAGACCGGCATTGCTGGTTGCCAGGATTTGAATGGCCAGCAGGCCGGCGTTGCGGGCGCCATCAATAGCGACGGTCGCAACCGGCACGCCAGCCGGCATCTGAACGATAGACAGCAGGGAGTCCTGGCCGCTTAAGGCTGCGCTCTTTATCGGCACCCCGATAACCGGCAGGGGGGTATGGCCGGCAACGACCCCGGCCAGATGGGCCGCTCCCCCAGCCCCGGCAATAATGACCTTGAGGCCCCGCTCAACCGCCTGACTCGCATAGTCGGTGGCATCGTGCGGTGTCCGATGGGCGGACAGGACACGGATTTCATACCCAACCTCAAACTCCTTACAGACTTTGGCCGCTTCCTTCATTGTGTCAAGGTCTGAGTCACTACCCATAATAATGCCGATCTGAGGGTTCATGCTTTCTCCTTTTCATTCCTGTGTAGGGGCGACGTGCGTGTCGTCCCTGTGATCAACAAGCGATTCCAATATATGCTCCAGATGTACACTGCGGGAGCCTTTGACCAGCATGAGTTGCGGCCCGTCGGCCTGCCGGACCAGAGCGCGGACGCACGGGGCGGCCGCTGTTGCGTCGGGAAAGACATGGGCCGGGAGCCCGGCCCGCTCCGCGGCTTCGGCAAGCAGCGGAGCGTACCGGCCAACCGTCACCAGGGCGTCCGGCGTGGGTGTGAGCCCAGCGACATAGGCCCCGATCTCTTTGTGCCGTAGCTCGCTGACTGTCCCGAGTTCGAGCATATCGCCCAGGACGAGGAGCAGGCGCTCGCCACTATTCCGAATCGTATTGGCGGTCTGGAGCGCGTGCTGCATGGAGGCTGGATTCGCATTATAGCAGTCGTCCAGCACAGTGAGTTGATAGGCCGGAGCGGTGAACCGGGCGAGACGGCGGGGTGCACCCTGAGCGGTCCGTAGCCTTGTGCAGGCCGCATCAAGGTCCAAACCGTTCTCCAAAACTACGGCTATGGTCGCGAGGGCTGCGGGGACGCAATGGGAGCCGATGAGCGGCAGCTGCACCTGTCGACGCTGTCCCTGGACATGCAGCTCAAAACACGTCCCCATCCTCGACACCTGAATCTGCGAGGCCCGGACCTGGTTTGTGGCTTGTTCACCAAAGGTGACAATTCGGCACCGGGTCTGCTGCTGGACGGCGGCTAGCAGCACGGGATCGTCGCCATTGATAATGGCCACCCCGTCGGGCGGCAGGGCCGTCAGGAGTTCGGTTTCAGCGGCTAGCACTCCGGCCAAGTCACCGAGCGTCTCGGTATGTTCCTCGCTAAGGGAGGTAATAACCCCAATGTGAGGCTGTGCAAAGCGACCCAGCAGGGTGAGCTCTCCGGGGCCGCTCGTCCCCATTTCCAGGACCAGGAAGTCGTCTTCCGGCGCGGCACGCAGCAGAGTCAGCGGCAGGCCGATATGATTATTCAGATTCCCCTGGGTCGCCCGGGTGGGTCGTTGGGCGGTAAAGACCTGGGCCATCAGTTCTTTGGTCGTTGTTTTGCCGTTGCTGCCGGCAATACCAATCACCTG
>JAAXHF010000178.1:4996-5194 GCA_012271025.1 Deltaproteobacteria bacterium
AGGTCTTGGAGCGCGGTCAGCGGGTCGGCAACTTCGATACCAGTGGCGCCGTCCGGCGGCACGAAAAGAGTAAGTGTGTCCGGCATCTGTATGTTGTTGGAGGACACGTTTACTCTTTCCAGGAAAGACGACGAAAAAAGAAAGCCAGCCGCTCCGCCCTCTACCGCGGCCGGGATATAGCTATGCCCATTGACCCGT
>JAAXHF010000506.1 GCA_012271025.1 Deltaproteobacteria bacterium
ATGTCAGGCATAGAAGCGCTGACTGCTGGGGACGGACGCGGGCGCAGGATATTGGCGCAAATCCGCCGGAAATTCCGCCCGACCAAATCCGCCGGTGCGGGGGACGGAACACGCGCTGCGCCTGACAAGAGCGGCTCAATCAACCAACTCGATAACCGCGACGAAGCAGAGCCGCCGGAGCCTGCCGAATGAGTCGTCCGCTGGCCTTTCTTTTCCCTGGGCAAGGGTCTCAGACCGTCGGTATGGGACGCGCCCTGGTGGAGCGGTTTTCCGTGGCGGCTGAGGTGTTTGCCGAGGCTGATGCCGCACTGGGGTTCCCGTTGTCCACGCTGTGTTTTGAGGGGCCGGAAGAAGACCTCATCCTGACCCACAACACGCAACCCGCCATTGTTACAACCAGCGTTGCCGCCTGGCGGGCGCTGGCTCAGGAGGTGGACCTGCAACCGGTCTGCGTTGCCGGCCATAGTTTAGGCGAGTACTCGGCCCTGGTTGCGGCTGGCGCGCTGGACTTCGCCGATGCGGTCTGTATCGTACGGGAACGCGGCCGCCTGATGCAGGCGGCCGTCCCGCCCGGGGTGGGCGCGATGGCGGCCCTGTTTGGCCTGTCTGAGCAGGTTGTCGCAGCGGTGTGTACGGAAGCGGCGCAGGGCGAAGTTATCTCTCCGGCGAATTTGAACGGTGGCGACCAGGTGGTCATCGCCGGTCATGCCGGAGCGGTGCAAAGAGCCGTGGCCGGTGCCAAGGAGCGTGGGGCAAAACGGGCGGTCGAACTTGCGGTGAGCGCGCCTTTTCACTGTGTCCTCATGGCCCCGGCTGCGGAGGGGCTGGCCCGCGTCCTCGAACCGAGAACCGTCCGTCCGCTGAGCGTTGGGGTGATTGTCAATGCCACGGCCGAAGTCAACCGGGACGCGGAGCAGGTCAAAGACCTGCTGGTCCGACAAGTCACGGCGCCCGTCCGGTGGGAAGAAAGCATGCAGCGGGTGCGAGACCTCGGCTGTGAGGGGGCGGTGGAACTGGGCGCGGGGCGCGTCCTCAGCGGTTTGTTCAAACGCATTGATCGGAAGTTCCCGTGCGTTTCCATAAGCGACCCCGATAGCTTGGCAGCCAGCCTGGAGTGGTTGCGATCATGAGCGTGGACGCACGCGGCGGTTTGGATGGACTCGTTGCCCTGGTGACCGGCGCCTCACGGGGGATTGGCCGCGCGGTCGCGGAACGTCTGGCGCAAGACGGGGCGACGGTGGTGATTAACTATGTCAGGAATCAGGCTGCGGCCGAGGATGTCCGAGCGGGTATTGAGGCCCGGAACGGACGGGCCGAAGTCTGTCAATTCGACATTGCCGACGGTGCTGCCGTCACAACGGCAACGCGAGATATTCTTGAGCGGCAAGG
>JAAXHF010000419.1 GCA_012271025.1 Deltaproteobacteria bacterium
CCAGTACCAGGTGCCGCCCACGCCGCTGCCATGCTCGTAGAGCCGCACCGACAGCCCCATCTCTTTGAGCTTGTACAATTGATAGAGGCCGATCACTCCGGCGCCGATGACGATCACGTCAAACTCCTCGACCGCCCCGTTGGTCGAAACCTGCTGTTCAGCACTTGCCATAGCCTTCCTCCTTTTCCACGGTGTTTCTTTGTGTTGTCAGGGAATTGGACCGGCCCGTCAAGTTGTCCGGGTCGCCCTACTCGGGTAGCTCGACCCCAGAGCCGCCCATCTCGGCCGGCACATCCTGCTGTTTGACGATACCGTCGTGGATACGCAGCACGGTTTCCCCATAGAAGACGTGTACCCCTGGCGCGAACGGCAGGTCGGGGATAATGGCCGCATACACATCGGTCAGGCCCATGCCCGGATGTTCGGTAAAGACGTGGCCGCCGCACGCCGTACACCACTTGCGGTGGCTGTTGTCGGTCTTGGCATAGCTGCCCAGCTTGTCCGCGCCCTGGGTGACGACCACCGCCTGGGGGTCCCACAGGCTGAAGGCGTTGACCGGACCGGCCGACCAGTGGCGGCACGACTCACAGTGACAGTAGCCCATTGCTACCGGCGCGCCGCTGACAGTCAGTTTTATCGCGCCGCAGAAACAGCTGCCCTGATACGTGTTCTCGCTCATAGTCTCTCGCCCTCCTCTTGCCGTCGCATGTTCAAAGATATGCGGGCTATTGTCAAGTTTTGATGCGGCACCCGCCCCCTGCCTCAGAAGTCTCTGAGCCGCGCCGTTGTCTCCGGGTCGAGAAAGCCGGCCACCGTAGCCTCGGTCTCCAGCCGCAGGGCGTCGGCGATATCCCGCGCCGCCGCCTGGTTGAGCACCCGCTTCATGGCCCGCACCGCCAGCGGCGGCAGCTCGCTCAGCTTCTCGGCCACGCTCTGGGCCTCGGCCATCAGCTTCTCATCGGGCACGACACGCCACGCCACGCCGAGTTCGAGCAGGGTCTGGGCGTCGTACTGCTCGCCGAAAAACAACATTTCGCGCGCCTTGTTGAGCCCGACCAGGGCCGGCAGCAGGGAAGTCACCCCGCCGGTGACAAAGGCGTTGAGCGACACCTCGGGGAAAAACCCTCTGGCGCTGGCCGCCCAAATGGGAAAATCGCAGTCCACCGCCAGCTCAAATCCGCCGCCAACCGCCCAGCCGTTGATCGCGCCCACCACCGGTACGTCGCCAAACACAATCTCCCGGGTGGCGTGCTGGATGGCATCGACAAACTCCCGCGCCTGGGTCGGGTTTTCCGGGTGGAAATGATCCTTGCGATCATCGCCGGCGCAAAAGGCCCGGCCTGCGCCGGTAAAGATGATCGCCCGGGTGTCGGCGTCGGCGTTGGCCTCGGCAAAGGCGCGGGCGATATCCTCCATCAGGCTGCGGTTCATTGCGTTGAGGCGCTCGGGGCGGTTGAGGGCGATGGTCCGCACCCCCTTATCCCCCAGGGTGCTCAGAACGGTGTCGTACTCAAAGCTGCTCATGACATCCTCCTCGTCTCAGGCGCTCGGCATCCCGCCGGTTGTGCAAAGCCAAGCCGCGTCAGTCTCCCGTCTCAGCTTCGCCAAACAGCCCCTATGCAGGCAACCGGAATGCCGTGCCGCGCATTATATACGGGATGCCGCAGGAGTGACACATGCCGAGATCAGTGGTCAGAGCTGATACTGTTCGGGCGGGGAGCGCCAGGCAGGACGCTGAACCAGCGTTTCGATGCGCCAGCCCCCAGGCTTTTGTTGACATTCTCAGATATTCCCCATAGGGTATATCCATGCTGACGCTTCCGAGCGCGAAGCCACTGGAATGGATGGGTGACAGCCGTCGTACGCTGCTGACTTTTCCGAAACGGGTGCGTCAGATAGTCGGCCAAGCTCTCTATGCAGCCCAGCTCGGCGACAAACACCAGGACGCCAAACCGTTGAAGGGGTTTGGCGGCGCAAGTGTGGTAGAAATTGTCTCAGACCATGACGGCAATACCTTCAGAGCAGTGTACACGGTGAAGTTCAGGGATGTCGTCTACACCTTGCATGTTTTTCAGAAAAAATCGAAAACGGGCATCAAAACGCCAAAACGGGAACTCGATATCATCAGACAGCGGTTGCAGCATGCCGAACACCACTACAGGACACACTATGAGCAAACCACGAATGAGTGAGGATATGCACGCCGAGCGGAGCAGTGGCAATGTGTTTGCGGATCTGGGCCTGCCCAACCCCGAGGAACATCTGGTCAAAGCACGCATTGCCCTGGCTATTGCGCGGACTATTCGGGAACGCGGACTGACCCAGGCACAAGCTGGAGCCATCCTGGGTCTTGCCCAGCCCAAAGTCTCAAACTTAGTCCGTGGAGACCTCGACAAGTTCACCATTGATCGGCTCATACGCTACATGCGCAGGCTCGATTATGATGTCACCATTCGTTTCGAACCCAAATCCCGCCAACACGCCACGATTCGCGTCGAGGGCGCGTCCGAGCCTGCCTGAGCGTGTCGGGCTCAGGCGTGGATGCCCTCGACGATGCGTTTCAGCCCGGCATCGTTCTGGCCGGGCCGGTACGGAAAATACAGGCTGACCCGGTCCAGCAGCCCGCCGTAGCGCGTCCGCAGCTGGGCGCCGATCTCGTCCAGCGGACCGCTGATGCAGAACTCGTCCAGCATCTCGTCGGTCACCTCGCGGGCCATGCCGTCCCAGTCCCCGGCGGCGGCTTTGGCGTTCAGCGTGCCGCTCAGCTCAGCCCAGCCGTGGGTGGCCAGCACCGGCGCATAGGTGCGGGTCGAGGCGTAGAAGCCGATCTGGCGCCGAATCTCCTCGCGCTGCTCGGCAATCGCCCGCGTGCTGTCGCCGGTGGCGACCAGGGCCTGGGTGGACAGCGTCAGATCTGCCCGCGAGCGACCGGCGCGCCGGGCTCCAGCCTCGAGAGCCGGGATGAGCGACTTGCGCAGGAAGCGGGGCGAGTTGAGCGGATGGACATGAAAGCCGTCGCACACCTCGCCGGCCATCTCGGCAATCAGGCGATTGACCCCGGCAACGTAGATGGGAACCTGCGGCTGGGCGATTTTCGACGGGCTGAAAAACGGCGTCATCATGCTCAGCCGGTAAAACTCGCCCTCAAAGCGCAGCCGGGTGCCGTTCTGCCAGCAGTCCCACACCGCCCGGATGGCCAGAATCATCTCGCGCAGCTTCTTAACTGGCGAGACAAAGGGGACGCCAAAGCGGCGTTCGTTGTGGCCCTTGACCTGGGTGCCCAGGCCCAGAATGAAGCGGCCCTGGGAGTTGGCCTGCAGATCCCAGCAGGTGTGGGCCAGCACGGTCGGGTTGCGCGGAAAGGCCACGGCAATCGCCGTGCCCAGCGTGACCCGTTGGGTGACGGTGCTGGCAATGGCCAGCGGCATGAACGGTTCGTGGGCGGTCTCAATCGACCACAGCCCGTCGTGGCCGATGTCCTCGGCCCAGCGGGCAAAGTCAGCGATGTCGAGAAAGTTGCTGGCCGCAATGACGGTATCGAACTTCATAGCGTGTGTCCCTTCGGTGTGGCGGAAGACGCTCCGCTCAGCTTGTGGAGAACGGCGTGCCCCACGCGTCGGCAAACGCCAACTCCTCAACCGGGCGGCGCGAGATCGGGCCGTGCCCGCGCAGCACCGGATAGCCGACCGGCACCACGGCGGCGGTGCCCCACGGATCGGGGATGGCCAGCAGTTCGCGCACCGCAGGCTCCTCCATGCACAGCAGGGTGGTCAGCACGCAGCCCAGGCCCTCGGCCCGGCAGGCCAGCAGCAGATTCTCGACTGCGGTGTAGATCGAGCCGCCTCCGACCACCGACAAGCGGTCCAGCTTGGCGTCGGTCACCGCCAGCCCGTCGGGGTTGAAACACACGACCAGCAGCACCGGCGACTCGCCGAAGTGCTCGGCCAGATAGGTGCTGGCGCGCAGCACCCGCTCAGCCTTGGCCCGTTCCTCCTCGGGCCGGTCGGCAAACTGTTTCACATAGGACTGGGTGTAGGGGATGGTGATTTTTTTGTACAGCTCGCCCAGGCGTTGTTTGCGAGCGGCATCCTTGACCACAATAATCCGCCAGGCCTGACGGTTTCCGCCGGTGGGCGCCCAGCTGGCGGCTTCCAGCACCCGGTACAGCACATCATCGGGAATGGGGTCGGGGCGTAGCCGCCGCACCGCCCGCAAGGTCCGCATTGCCTCGTAGAGATCGATTGTCGCCATGGCATCCTCCTGCCTATGGCATAACCGGGTCCCCCCACGCCGTCAATCAGGCGCCGTTTGACAAAGCCGCAGCGACACACGACAATCGCGGCCGACAGACATCCGCACGAGGAGGAACACCCGATGAGTGAGTTCGAGAGCATCGAATACGAAGTGGAGCGCGGCCGCGCGCGCATCACCTTCAACCGCCCGGAAAAGCTCAACGCCCTGTCCCTCAAGCTCCAGGCCGAACTGAACGAGGCGCTGTGGGAGGCCGATAACAATACAGACGTTCACTGCGTCATCCTGCGCGGCGCCGGTCGGGCGTTCTCGGCCGGCTATGACCTGTCCGGCGCCGACGGCAAGCTGGCCGTGTCGCGGGTCGAGTCCGAGGAAAATCGCTACCGCGGCTCGCGCAGCATTGACGACGACGCCTGGCAGCTGGAGCGCGCCCAGCGCTATCGCATGGCCCTGTTTGACATGCACAAGCCGACCATCGCCCAGGTGCACGGCTACTGCCTGGCCGGCGGCACGGATATCGCGCTGCTGTGCGACATGATCATTGCGGCCGAGGATGCGACCTTTGCCTTTCCGCCCGCCCGCGACCTCGGCGCCCTGCCGACCAACTTCTGGCTGTACCACGTCGGGCCGCAGTGGGCCAAACGGCTGATGCTGACCGGCGACTCGATTACCGGCGCCGAGGCGCAGGACATCGGCCTGGTTCTGAAGGCTGTAGCGGCCGAGCAGCTGGCCGCCGAGGTGGAGCAGTTGGCCGACCGTCTGTGTCAGATTGACCCCGACCTGCTCAGCGCCAACAAGCGCATCATCAACCTCGGTCTCGAACTGATGGGCGCCCGTACCCTCCAGCGCCTGGCCGCCGAGAACGACGTGCGCGGCCACAACACCCAGGCTGCGCGAGACTACATCCAGTCGGTCAAGGACAAGGGGCTGCGCGAAACCCTGCGCGCCCGGGACGCCAAGTTCGGGGACGGCCGGGCGCGGGTGCGCGGCCCTGAGATTCGGGACGACAAGGGCCGGCTGATCGACTCCTAGACGGTTCGGCCTGACCGAGGGGCGACGCCCGGGTCGCCCCTACATCTGCCGGGCCAGCTCGGTAATCTTTGCTCGCTCGGTATCGTAGAAGGTCTTGAGCTGCTGCCCGTCGGGAATATACACGCAGTCCATGCAGCGCATGAAACCGAAGATCCAGGTGGCGCAGCAGTTGCCCTGACGCTTGGACGGCGCCGTGGGGTTGAAGCCACGGCCGTTGGCGGCCAGCAGCTTGCGGACGAGATCCTGCAAGAACATGCGGCCGAACAGCTCGGCGTTGGCCTGAATCGACTCGTAGTCGGGCGGCAGCCTGAAGCCGTAGGTCTCGGCCGCAGCGGCCAGAAAGGCGGTCTGAGACGGATAGCGCTCAGCCGCCAGATACTCCGCTCCGGTGATCGGTTTCACCCCTCCCCCTCCCTCATCCCGCCTGTCCGAGAATCGCCCGTCGGGCTCGGCCGCCAGCGTTGGCCTGGATCGTGTGCGCCATGTCGGCCAGCAGCTCACGCTCGGCCTCGGTCCTGGGCGCAATGGAAAACTCGATATCGGTCACCACCTGACCGAAGCGGTCAAGCAGCTTGTCGGCAATCTCGTCATAGGTGCCGATGGTCACGAACTGCTCCAGCACCTCGTCGCTGATCTGGGCCGGCAGGTCTTCCCAGCACTGCCGACGCGACAGGAGCTTGCAGGTGTGGGTCAGCTCGGCCAGACCGAGGTGCTCAAAGGCGGCGATATAGCTCGGGGTCGAGGCGTAAAAGGCGATCCTGGCCCGCGCGTCACGAATCTTGGGCAGCAGTTCGTCACGGGTGGCGGCGGTGGCGACCAGGGGCTTCATGCACACCCGGAAGTCGTCCAGGCCGCGGCCCGTTCTGGCCGCCCCGGCGCGGACCTCGGGCAGCATGCGGTCAGCAATGTACGCGGGGGTGCACACCGGGTGGGGCCGGAGCCCGTCGGCGACCTCGCCGGCCACGCGACACATGCGCTTGTTCACCGCAGCCAGATGGATCGGAATGTCGGGCTGGGCAATCGGACCGGGATTGAACAGCGGCACCATCAGATTGATGGTGTAGTGCTGGCCCTGAATGTCGAGCGGCGCGTCGGTCTGCCAGTGCGTCCACAGGGCTCGGACGGCGGCGATGTATTCGCGCATCCATGGCGCCGGCGCCGACCACGGTATACCGTAGCGGCGCTGGATATGGGCTCTGACCTGGGTTCCCAGCCCCAGCGTAAAACGCCCCTGGGA
>JAAXHF010000438.1 GCA_012271025.1 Deltaproteobacteria bacterium
GTGGCGGACGGATGTTGAAACCGGGGACACCGAGAAAGTCGCCGAGGGTCTCAAGGGCCCGCCGGCGGTAAAATTCAACTCCAGAGGAGAACTCATCGTTCCCCAGGCCGGCAGCGGCGAGGTGGTCGGCATCGACATCCAGACCGGGGCGAAGACCGTCCTGGCCACGATCCGACCCGGCATCGACAATATCGCCATCCACCCGGACGACCGGCTGTTTGTGTCGCATTTTGTGGACGGCGGGGTGTCTGAGGTGGCGACCGACGGCAGCAATGCCGAGCGGGTTGTGGTGCCGGGTGGCCTGGTCGGCCCGTGGGGGCTGGCGTGCGCCGAGAACGGCGGCCTGTATATTGCCGATGGGCTGAGTCTGGCCACGCTTTCGTCGGCCGGCGAGGTGGGGCGGCTGGGCGGCCTGCTCGACAACAGTTTTCCCGGCTTTGTCAGAGGCATGGCGGCCGGCGCTCCGGGCGAGCTGCTGCTGACCACCATGACCGGCGACGTGGTCCGCTACAATCCCGAGGCGCTGTCTTTCAGCTACGCAATCCGCAAACTCGACCAGCCGTATGGGCTGGCCCGCGAGGCAAGCGGCAGCATTGTGGTGGCTGAGGCCGGCACCGGCTCGGTGCTGCGGGTCGATGCCGACGGGCAGTCCTCGCCCGTTGCCAGCGGCCTGTCACAACCGTGCAGTGTGGTGATGGCCGAAGACGGCAGCCTGTTGGTGAGCGAGGTCGGCACCGGCCGGGTAAGCCGGGTCGATGCCAGCGGCAATACATCTGCGGTCGCCGACGGCCTGCAACAACCGTTGGCCATGGCCGTGCGGCGCGGCGCGGTGCTGATCCTCGACCACGGCAGCAAAACTCTGGAGAGCGTCGAGCTGGCGACCCGCCAGCGCCAGACCCTGGCTCGCCAGCTGCCGGTCGGCAACCCGCCCGGGCTGTCGCGCGGTCCCATGGCCTTTGGTGGCAGTCTGGCCGTAGACCCGGCCGGGACGATCTATCTCCCTGGCGACGCAGAGGGCAGCGTCCTGATGCTGCGTGAGGAGTCCTGACGCGGGTTGCTGACAGTCCTGGCAGCGCGATCAACTCGGTCGTCGATCAAAGGGGCTGGGACGCCCGCGCTCCCAGGGCAGGTTTCATACGAGCGTCTCAAATTTAGTTGATTTTTTGCATTACAAATGCATAATTTATACTAAGGAGACCGCTCATGAGTCCATCGTATATCAAGCGCTCGCTGGAGCCGGTCCTGAAGAAAGCCGCTTCCGAGTTCCCGGCTGTAGTCCTCACCGGGCCACGCCAATCCGGCAAAACAACACTCCTGCACCATCTGTTCGGCAGGCGGTACCGGTATGTTTCTCTGGAACCACCGGATGTTCGTGCGTCGGCCACGGAAGATCCGCGCAGCTTCCTGGAAATGTACGCGCCTCCGGTGATCTTCGATGAGATACAGTACGTCCCCGGTCTGCTGCCCTACATCAAAGAGAAGATCGACACTGACCGACGCAGGAGCGGTCAATTCCTGTTGACCGGCTCGCAAAATTTGTTGCTTACGGAGCAGGTGACCGAATCCCTGGCCGGTCGGGCTGCCATGCTGCGCCTCTTGCCGCTTTCCAGACGGGAAGTGGAGGGCAGGCCGCAGATTTTCCTGCCCTGGGAGTCTCAACGCAGGCCGTCTCCAAAAACCTCCTGTGCTTTTGGCGCGCTGTGGAACAGCTTGTTGAGAGGCGGCTACCCGGAACTTGCCAGCCAGCCCGGTCGAGATGGTCACCTGTGGCATGCCAGCTATATCCAGACCTATCTCGAGCGGGACGTACGCACGCTCAGGCAGGTCGGCGACCTGACTCAGTATCAGAATTTTCTCCGCGTTCTGGCGGCCAGGAGCGCCCAGCTGCTGAATCTGACCGATGTCGCCCGGGATCTCGGCGTTGCGGTCAACACGATCAAGGCCTGGCTCTCGGTGCTCGAAGCCACGTATCAGGTGATCGTGCTCCGCCCATACTTCGCTAATGTCGGGAAACGGCTGGTGAAGACCTCGAAAGTGTATTTCATGGACGCGGGCACTCTCTGTCACCTCGCTGGTCTCAAAGACCCCGAGCACGCGGCTTCGGGGCCGATGGGGGGCGCTATCATGGAAACGGCGGTTGTGTCAGAAATCGTGAAGACGCTGACGCATCGTGGACTCGACCCGCACGTCTACTTCTGGCGGACCAGCGCGGGAAGCGAGGTGGATTTTGTGGTCGAGAGCGGTGGGAAGCTCGTGCCGATTGAGGTCAAGCTGTCTGCCACGCCCCGCCCGGTCATGGCCTCCGCCATCAAGAGATTGCGGAGGGACTTGGCAGACGCGGCGCTGCCGGGCTATGTGGTGCATCCCGGTGACGCCCACCTTCCTCTCGGTCCGGGCGTGACGGCTCTGCCCTTCGCAGACTTATAAGCCTCCTGAGGGGACGCTCAGCGAGTCGAATCTTGCCGGCAAGGCAGTATTGGTCGTTTCAGAATATCGTATGGCTTTCCCTTCCGTATCATTCCTGAGCATCCGGGGTGACTCTGATAGCCACGGTCTTGCCCGACTCCACACGGCTGACCCGTGGCCGCGCAAAGCCAAACCAGGCGAGCCAGTATTTGTCGGTATAGGCTTCGCCCATGCGTTCGACGATGGCCGCGTCGGTAAAAATCTCGGCCTTGCCGGTCAAGGTCGGACCGTCTTGCCCCCCGACGGCGATACGCACGGTGTCGCGCCCGTCCAGAATGCGCCTGGCTTTATACGAGCTTGGCGAGGCGGTGAGATAGATCACCCCGTCGGTATACCAGAACCAGACCGGCGCCGCGCTGCCCCATTCGCCACTCTTGCGTTGGGTAGAAACATGGATCTCCTTGGCCGTCTGGAGCTGAGCAATCGTGTCGCCGTCCAGGGCCGCTGCCATCCGGACCATGCCTGGAATAAGCCCGGCCAGGCAGAGCATGAGTAGGATAAGGAACGTGGAAAGCATAGGCATCACCTCCTCTTATCGAGAGCTGGTACGCAGAGACTGTACGCTGCCCAGGACTCTCAAACAAGGTACGCCGTAACGCCCGCGCTTCCGGCCTGAAGCCCAGCCGTTCGGGTCAGGCCGCCATGATCTTCCGCGAGAAGCTGCCCGTTGCATTGCTCTCTCAAGAGACATGGCTATTATGCCGATATGGACAAAGACGGACAGGGCGAGGCAGCGGCCGGAACCTTGGTCCGCGCCCGCTCGCTGCGCGAGCGTATTCGTGCTCGGCGCCAAGAGGATGTGGCTGACTCTGCCTCTGTAGTCGAGCAACTACGGAGAGGACGAGTGTATGAATTGCTCTAGCGGGTAGCATCTTGTGAAGAGCCACCCGTCCTGTTTCTCTCGTCCAATCGGAAGCAGCCGCACGCAGTGATCTCTATCGCCCACAGAGATAATAGCCCCTTCCTCCAGGTCTTGCGCTGATTCCTCTAAAACCTTCTGGAGGCGAGCAATCAAATGAGGGGCTCTTTTGTTCTGGGCTCGAAAGACGACAACGCTTACCGTCTGCGTGCCAGACAAGGCCAGTATTTCCCCAAACCCTAAATCACACGTGAGGATAATGCGCTCTTCGGTGTCGGCTTTGTGAAAAATTTCACCGTCTGGGAGACGCGCCAAGCGCTGCTCTCGCAGGTGGATCGCGTCGTGTCCTTGGTCTCGCAGCCACTGAATAACACCGGAGGGAATGTTCATGTCTCCGAGAAAGCGCATCGACTCTTACGTAGGGTGCACGTCTTCGCGAGCCAGCCAGGCGGCGTAGGCTAATGCCTGCTCAACGTCCTCCCGTTCGAGATCGGGATACTCTCTGAGCACTTCCTCAAAGTCTGCTCCGTGGGCAATCTGGCCCATAATGACAGACACCGGGATACGCATCCCACGGACACACGCCCGTCCGCCCATTATCCGTGAGTCAAAAGTAATCCGGTCGAAGCGTCCGCTATTTTGGGGAGGGCCGTTCGTTTCTTGTGTCGGGTCAATTGCCATCGTGCAAAGCCCCTCTTATCGAGAGTTGGTACGCAGAGACTGTACGCTGCCCAGGACTCTTAAACAAGTCAGAGTGTGAGGATATGCGGGCTGATGTTTCTTGCTGCTCTACTCTTCCCGGCTCGGGATGTCTCCCCAGCCCAGGAGTTTGCCGACGCAGTCTCTCTGTCTCGGCGTGAGGCGGTCGAGCCCGGCCGGTTCGATACGGGTCGTCCGGTCGAGCAGCGCCGGCCCCCAGTCTTCCGATTCCTGGCTGCCCTCGGGACAAAACGTCGCCCCGAATAAGGACGCCCCAGTCAGGTCTGCGCCGCGCAGGTCCGCCCCCCGGAAGTCCGCGCCTTCCAGGTCGGCCGCCCGTCCCCGGTCGGCACGAAACGACGCAGTGCGTAGACGCGCGCCCTCGAAGTGGGCGTTAGACAGATTGGCGCCGTCAAAACACGCCCCATTGAGCTGTGAGCGCTCGAAATGCGCGTCGCGCAGCACAGCTCGTCGGGCCCTGAGGCCGGTCAGATTCCGACCGTCGGCGCGGATACCGAGCAGCTCTCGGTCGGAAAAGTCCCGCGCCTTCAGCAGGCGTCGATACAGTTGGTTATCAATGTGGGGAACAATATACCGCTGCTCCTGCCATGGGTCGGCCCGGTTGTGATAGCCGGCCTCTTTTTCCCAGTAGCCAAGTTCGTCTTCGGCCAACACCCGGATCTCTTCGAGCCACTTGAGGCTTTTATAAAAGTAGCGCTCGCGGACGACGGTCCGGACCGGGCCGCCGTGGCGCTCCGCCAAGGGCCGTCCCGCGTAGCTGAGGGCCAGCAGGGTGTCCAGTGCCAGGGCGTCGGACAGGGGTAGCGAGGTGCTGTGGCTGCGGGCACTGCGGGCGACAAACGACACAAAGCGCGCCTGGGCCAAGGGCTGACAGGCGTCCAGCACAGTTTGCAGCGGCACGCCGCCAAAATGCGCCCCAGGCTTCGACCAGCGGGTGACACAGTGGATGTCAATCCGCGCCTCTACCTGCGGCAGAGCCCAGAGTTCTTCCACCGACCACGTCCGTGGCCGCGCGACCAGCCCGCTGACCCGTACCCGCCACGGCTCAGCCCGCCGAGCCGGATCTGGGCCGGGCTCACCGACATACGGCCATTTGCCCGGTGCGACCAGCTGCTGGTAAGGGGGGAGAGAAAGCGGGGATGGCATGGCGATGTGGAGAGAACGGTGTCTTTCCTGTCTATAGTACACCGTGCTGCTGGGTGAAACCCGGCCGGACGGGCCAGCGGCCTGTTTTCCCGCCGTCCACAATTTGCTACGAGAAGCAGCAGTGCCGGGAGGATTCACCTATGACAACAGATTTGGTCCAACTCGACGCCACCGCCCAAGCCGAACTCGTCCGCCGTGGCGAGGTCACGCCGCTCGAACTGGTCGAGGCCGCCATCGCCCGGATTGAGGCGGTCAATCCCCAGCTGAACGCGGTGATCACCCCGCTGTTTGACAAAGCCCGAGCCAGAGCTGGCTCGGCCGAGCTGCCCGACGGTCCGTTCCGGGGCGTGCCGTTCCTGCTGAAAGACCTGGGCTGTCATTCGGCGGGCGATCCCTACCATGAGGGCCTGCGGTTTCTGCGCGACCTGAACTGGGTGGCTGAGCAGGACACGTATATGGCGGCCAAGCTGCGCCAGGCCGGTTTTGTGTTTGTCGGCAAGACCAACACGCCGGAGCTGGCCATCCTGCCGACGACCGAGCCCGAGGCGTATGGCCCGACCCGTAATCCGTGGGACACCGGCCGCTCGCCGGGCGGGTCGAGCGGTGGCTCGGCGGCGGCGGTTGCTGCAGGCATAGTGCCTGCCGCGCACGCCAACGACGGCGGCGGCTCGATCCGTATTCCGGCCAGCGCCTGCGGGCTAGTCGGGCTCAAACCCTCGCGGGGCAGAATTTCTTTGGGGCCGGAGCACGGGGAGTTCTGGCAGGGGATGGCGGTCGAGCACGTGGTGACCCGCTCGGTACGCGACTGCGCGGCCATCCTTGATGTTGTCGCCGGTCCGATGCCGGGCGACCCCTACACGGCCCCGCCGCCGGCCCGACCGTATCGGCACGAGGTCGGCCGCGATCCGGGCCAGCTGCGTATCGGCCTCATGACCAGCGCGCCCGGCGGCGTCATTCCCGTTCATCCGGACTGTGTCGGCGCGACCCGGGACGCAGCGCGGCTGCTGAAGTCGCTCGGTCACAGGCTCGAAGAGTCGTACCCCCCGGCCCTGGATGACCACAAAGCGCGCGGCCGGCATTTCTGGGCTGTACTGACCAGCCAGGTGGCCGCCAGTCTCGACGCCTGGAGCAAAAAAACTGGCCAGACACTCGAACCTGACGCGCTCGAACTCAACACCCGCACAGCGGCCGAAATCGGCCGGACGCGGACAGCGCGGCGCTATGTTGAGGCTGTTGAATGGCTGCACACCGACGCCCGGCGGATTGCCGACTGGTGGGAGCAGGGCTTTGACCTGCTGCTGACGCCGACCATGGCCGAACCGCCGCCCCGGCTGGGGCAGTTCGTTGCCACGCCGGATGATCCCATGGCGGCCGCCCGGCGAACCGCCAGCCTGGCGCCTTTTACGCCTGCGTTTAATGTGACCGGTCAGCCGGCCGTGTCGCTGCCGCTGATGTGGAATGCCGACGGCCTGCCGGTCGGCGTGCATCTGGTGGCGGCCTCCGGGCGCGAGGACGTACTGATTCGGCTGGCGGCGCAGTTGGAGCAGGCCCAACCGTGGGCCGATAAGTGGCCGCCGGTGCGGGCCTAGTCCAGCGTGTGGATGGGGCTCGGATGCCGTCACCGCGTCACCCGATCCCCTTCCCCGCAGCTGTCCGGCCGCCCTTCTCCCGCCGTGATCTGGCGCCGCCGGTCCGCTTCGCCAAAGCTTTTCTTTCCCCTCGGCTTGCAGTAGAGTGGCCGGTATCTGATGAACGTGGATCATCCGCACTGCCTTGTGTGGCGGTCAGGATGATCCACACCGCTTTGGGAGGAGAACTATGCCTGATGGTGCCCTAACTGGTCTGAAGATCGTTGAACTGAGCGAACGGGTGACGGGTCCGTTTTGTACCAAAGTCATGGCCGACCTGGGGGCGGAGGTGATCAAGATTGAAAAGCCGGGCAGCGGCGATGTCGCCCGCACGCGCGGTCCGTTTCCCGGCGATGAACCGCACCCCGACCGTAGCGCCCTGTTTCTGTACCTCAACACCAATAAGATCGGCATTACGCTGGATATCACCCAGCCGCAGGGGGCGGACCTGTTTCGGGGGCTGGTGAAAGACGCCGATGTCCTGGTCGAAACCCAGACCCCCGGTTTTCTGGACAATCTGGGGCTGGGCTATACGAGTCTCCACCAGCTGGCGCCCCAACTGATTGTGACCTCGATCTCTCCGTTCGGACAAACCGGCCCCTACCGTCAGTACAAGGCGTATAACCTCAATAACTTCCATGCCGGGGTGGTCGGGTATGAGACGCCGTTTAACTATGTGACCGACCCTGAGAACGAACCGCCGGTCAAAGCCGGCGGTCAGCAGGCGGACCTGCTGAGCGGCTGGACGGCGGCGTCGGCGACGATGAGCGCGGTGTTTCTGCGCGAGCAGACCGGTGAAGGGCAACACGTTGATATCTCCGAGGTCGAGGCGGTCGCCCACATGGTTCGTCCCAATACCGCGCTGTATACGCACGAACCGCCGGACGGTCCCAACCGCAGTCGGTTTCTGCGGCGGACAAAGTGGGGCCTGGCCTATGTCTTTCCGTGCAAAGACGGCCATATTGCGCTGTTGGCGCTGACCGATCAGCACTGGGAGAGCCTCAAGGTGCTGATGGGGCGGCCTGAGTGGGCGGACAGCGAGCTATTTACGACCCTGATGAGCCGCTTTCAGAATCTCGACGCGCTGGAAGTGTCGGTCGCCGCCTGGATCGCCGAGCAGAAGCGCGACGATCTGGCCCGCGAAGGCCAGGAGCTGCATATTCCGGTTTTTCCGGTGCGCGACATGCGAGAGGTCGTCGAGTCCAGCCAGTTCCGGGACCGCGAATTTTTTATTGATATTGACCACCCGGCAACCGGGCCGATCACGTATCCCGGTGCCCCGTTCAAGTTTTCGGTCACTCCGTGGCAGGTTCGCTCGCCTGCGCCCCAGCTCGGCCAGCACAACAGCCAGGTGTATGGCGAGCGGCTGGGCTTGAGTGCGCAGCAGCTGGAGCAGCTCCACACCGATGGGGTGATCTGAAACAGGCTGGGGCACAGGCCCAACCGTTCATCTGGATAAGGAGGGAAGAGCATGCCATTACCACTCGAAGGGATTCGCGTTGCCGATTTTGGCTGGATTCTGGCCGCACCACAGTGCACCGCGTGGCTGGGAGCGATGGGTGCCGAGGTCATTCGGATTGAATCGCACCAGCGCATAGACATCATTCGCTTTCTGGGCCAAGACCCCCGCAAAGAGATTACGCCGAACGGCTCTCCGCTGTTCAGCGGCCTCAATTTCAGTAAAAAAAGCATTACCCTCAATTTGAGTCATCCGCGCGGTATCGCCCTGGCCAAGGAGCTGATCAAACACAGCGATATCGTTGTGGAAAATTTCACCGGCGGCGTGATGAAACGCTGGGGCCTGGGCTATGACGATCTGCGCCAGCTCAAGTCCGACATCATCATGGTGTCGGGGACGCCCGTCGGCCAGTCCGGTCCGGATAGTCACTGTGTGGGCTGGGGACCGATTACCCAAGCCTCGGCCGGGATTTGTCACCTGACCGGCTATGAGGATGGGCCGCCGAGCAGTTTGGGCGGCTCGTGGCCGGACTACATGGTCGGGGTGGCCATGTCCTACGCCGTACAGGCGGCGCTGTTCTGCCGCAAACGGACCGGCAAAGGCCAGTATATCGATCTGGCTATGGCCGAGGTGGTGACCTCGATGCTGCCCGACGCGGTCATGGACTACACCATGAACAGGCGCGATCAAGGCCGGGTCGGCAACCACGACACGCTCATGGCCCCGCACAATGTGTATCGCGCCAAGGGCGACGACAGCTGGGTCACGATTGTTGTCGAGACCGAACAAGAGTGGCGCAGCTTATGTGGAGCGGTCGGTCATCCCGAGTGGATTGAAGACGAGCGGTTCAAGGACCAAAAAAGCCGCAAGGCCAACGAGCGTGAGCTTGACGATCTCCTGACGGCGTGGACACGAGAGCACACCAATACCGATATCATGCACCAGCTCCAAAAGGTCGGGGTGGCGGCCACACCGGTCTTTGATACCGAGAGCCTGCTCAACGACCCCCAGTTTCAAACCCGTGAATTTCTGGTCTCGCCCCCCCATCCTGAGACCGGTGGGCATCCGGTCTCGGGTATCCCCGGCATCTACAGCGGCTTTGAACCCCAGTATGGCCAGGCGCCGTGTTTGGGCCAGGACACCGAGTCGGTGTGTTGTGACCTGCTGGGACTGTCCCGGGAAGAGGTCGCTCGGCTGCAAGACGAGAAAGTATTGTATTAGTGCCGCATCCGGAGCCGTGTGGCTGCCCTTTTCGTCAGCAGGGAACGTGTAAACTGGTGGACCCTGTCGGACAACACGTTCCCTGCTGTTGGCAGCCGTCGGCGGTGGTGTGCCCATGACGCGCGGCCTGTTTGTTCTGGCCCTGGCCATTTTCGCCACCATGCTGGGCAACGGCGTGGTCATGCCGTTCATCCCGCTGTATTCCCAGCAGTTCGGGGCCGAGGGCTTCACCATCGGCGTCCTGTTTGGCTCGCATTCGGCCTCGCGCACCTTTTTGCTGCCCTTCATCGGGCGGGCCTCCGACCGCCGTGGCCGGAAGGAATTTCTGCTGTGGGGTCTGGCCTTGTATGCCGCCTCCTCGGTCGCCTTTCTGCTGGCCAACAGTCTGTTTGTCCTGACCCTGGTCATGGCTCTCCAGGGCGTGGCGACGGCCATGGTCCAGCCCATCTCCATGGCCTATGTCGGCGACCTGACGCCCAAGGGTCAGGAGGGCAGGTATAGCGGCTATATCAATACGGCTTTTCTGGGCGGTGTGGCGGGCGGGCCGGTGCTGGGTGGCGTGGTCAGAGACCTGTATAATATGCAGGCCAGCTTCATTCTGC
>JAAXHF010000369.1 GCA_012271025.1 Deltaproteobacteria bacterium
CTGACCCGCCATCCCGCGGTCACGGCGGGAGCCATTGCCTCGATCAACGAACTGTCGGACGGCCGCGCTTTTCTTGGCATTGGGACGGGTGACAGTGCCGTGTATAACGTGGGTCTCAAGGCCGCCAGACTCGCCGAGTTTCGCGAAGCGCTGGAGGCGATCAAAGGATTTTATACCGGCGAAACCCGTTTCCAAGGCAAAACCGTTCGCCAGGTCTGGGTGAAAAGACCGGTTCCGCTATACGTCTGTGCCGAGGGACCGAAGACCTTGCAGTTGGCGGGTGAGTTGGCCGATGGAGTCATTGTGGGTAGCGGACTGAGCCCCGCAGTCGTACAGGACGCCTATGCGCGGATCGAGGCCGGAGCCAAAGCTGCCGGGCGGAAACTTGACGACTTGGATATCTGGTTTTTTGCCAAAACCAATGTGGCTGAGACCACGCGGGCCGCGGTGGATGAGATCCGCATGGCCCTGGCCGCGAGTGCCAACCACGCCTTTCGGCGCACCTTGGAGGGTAAGCGTATTCCGACCGAACTGTGGGAGCCGATTGAAAAACTCAAGGCTGCCTATCGGCCGCATGAACACGAACTGCTCGGCGCCGAACGGTTTCATGCCAGGATGGTTGATGAACTGGGGCTGAAGGACTATCTGGCCGAACGCTTCGCCATTGTTGGGACGCCGCAAGACTGTCTCGATCAGGTCGGGCGCGCCGCCGAGGCCGGGGTCAAGAAAATTTTTCTTGGACCGCTGACCGGCGATCCGGCCCAGGTATTGCAGACCTTCGCCCAACAGATTATGCCCCGCTTCCAATAACCTCGCAAAACGGACAGTCTTCCATTGCTTTTCCCCTGGCTGTTCAGATAGGATTCGTGACGTGGAAGATCTCTGGGAACGTGCAGAAGAAATTTTGGCGGCTGGCAAGCCGTTTGTGTTGGCGACCATTATCCGTACGCGAGGTTCCGTACCACGTGAGGTCGGGGCGAAAATGGTCGTACCGCCCGAAGGCCAGCCGTTTGGGACGATTGGCGGGGGCTGTGGCGAAGGGGAAGTGCTCCGCCGGGCCTATCCGGTTCTGGACCAAAAACTCTCCCCGCGCATTGTTCAGGTCGATTTGACCGGCGACTTTGATCAGGACGAGATCCAGGTCTGTGGTGGGGTGATGGATGTCGCGCTTGACCTCTGGCAGCCGGAGGAACACCGGGAATTGGCGCAGACCCTGGCCGAGGCCACACGCGCTCACCAGCCCGCAGCTCTGGTCACGACGCTTGACCCGGTCGGCGGAGTCCGACCCGGCACAAAGAGCTGCCTGTCTCTCGGTCAGGATGGAAACGGCGGCGCGTCGCTGACGCCGGCCGTCTCAATCGCAGCAGAAACGGTCAAGACATTTTCCTCATCCGTCTCTTCGGGCAAGCCCCAACTGTTTGCCGTGTCGCCGCAGGGCGAGGTCCGGGAAGACGCGGTTGTCCGAAAAGAGGATTGGCCGCGTGTTTTTGTTGACGTGCAGACCGGCGTGCAGACCTTGCTCATTGTAGGTGCCGGCCATATCGCGCAGCCGCTGTGCGAGATAGGAGCCATGCTCGGCTTCCATACGGTGGTGGTGGATGATCGCTGGGCCTTTGCCAATCGGGAACGCTTTCCGCGCGCTGCTGATATTCGGGTCGGACCGTTTGAGGAGGTTCTGAACAGCCTGAATATCAATCAGCAGACCTTTGTTGTTGTGGTCACGCGCGGTCATGTGTGGGACGAGACCTCGGTCAAGGCGGCGCTCAAGAAGAATCCGGCCTATATTGGTATGATCGGCAGCCGGCGGCGCTCAAAAAGAAC
>JAAXHF010000364.1 GCA_012271025.1 Deltaproteobacteria bacterium
GCGCCTGAAGTCGAAGGGCTACACAGGATCGTAATTTGCTCTAAGTCTACGGGGCGGCTGGACGACATATAACGGGCAAAGTGTTAAGCTTGGCAGGAGAGGAGAACAGCTATGGCGTATCCCGACCCGGTGCAGCGTTCGAAATGGAGCCGATGGGGGATTGCTTTGATCGGCGCGCTGTTGTTCTTAATCACGTCCCACGTCCTGGGCCTCAGGCCGGCTGAAGCTCAAGCATCAGAGGATTCTCAGGCTGAATTGGAAGCACTGGAAACGTGGCGCTGCTTCTCGCCGCTTGATTTCTCCCAGGAGACGGTTCTGTTTACCCTGTATAGACTGAAAGAGGATGAAGGCGGCCTGGTGTCGGTTGCCGGTATCATCCACAGGGCAAGGTTTTACGTTGCCGGTCTTGAGCGTCGTTGGGACTTCCCCAGCGATGCATTGTTGGCGGATGGGGGCTATCCCTACTCGTTCATTATCACGCCAGACGGGACTGGTCTCTATTATGACTTCTCAACGTCTAAGGACGGCCGAGCCAGGCCAAGCCTCCCTGGCTACACATGTCTGTCGCCCTGAACCTCGCACCGGCCTTGCCCGTCCGTCGATTTCTGCCATACGGTGCGCAGAAGCGAAGGTCTTAACAGTCTACCCGATGTATTGACATTCATTGGGGACTGGTAAGGAGACGACATGAGTACATTCGGCGCTGATCTGATCCAGTCCCTCACGGAAGCGCTCGCCCATGTCAAGGGCGAAGGGCGCGCCATCGTCCATGCTCCCGTGACGCCGCGCGAGGTGCGGAAGCGGGCGAAGCTCACACAGGCCCAGATGGCGCCGCTGATGGGCATGAGCCTGTCCGGTTATCGGAAATGGGAGCAGGGCACACGGCGGGTCAGCGGCCCGGCCGCGACACTGCTGCGCGTAATTGAAAGGGAGCCGGAGGCTGTCCGGCGAGCCCTGCTGTCCCCCAGCGACACGACTCCACCCTCCTGAGCCCTTAACCCCATTCGTTCAATCCCTTTTCGGGGGCTTTTCGCGGCGGGCGTCGGCGTTCGAGCGGGTCGCTGTGAGCTTGCGAGACACCCATTCCCGAACTGGGACGGCAGCAACCACCCTAGCCCGTGGTGGTGTTTCGTATTACCCTGTGGGCTCATTATGACACAGCCGATTGAGAGAATTCGGACCAACTGTCCCCGCGACTGCTATGACGGCTGCGGCATCATTGTCGAACGTCGCGCAGGCACGGTCAGCCGCGTCCTAGGCGACCCGGCTCACCCGGTATCGCGCGGCGCACTGTGCCAGAAATGCGCCACGGCCTACAACGGGGTATGGCAGGATGAGAACGCACGCCTGGTCTCGCCCCTCAAACGCAGCGGCCCCAAAGGGCGGGGACAGTTCGAGCCAATCAGTTGGGACGAGGCGCTCGCCACGATTGCGTCCCGGCTGCACGCGATCATCGCCGATGCCGGTCCCCAGGCCATCCTGCATACCCACTACAGCGGCACCCTGTCCCTGCTCGCCTATGTGTTCCCGCTGCGCTTTTTCCACCGCCTGGGAGCGACCGAGGTCGAGCCGGACACCATCTGCAATATGGCCGGTCATGTCGCCTGGAACCTGCTGTTCGGCAGTTCGTCGGTCGGCTTCGATCCGCGTACTGCGGCCGACTCGGCGTGTATCCTGGTGTGGGGCGCCAACCCGTCCCACTCGGCGCCTCACGCCCATCGCTACTGGCTGACCGAGTCTCCAGCCACGGTCATTGTCGTCGACCCGCTACGGACCGAATCCGCAGCCCAGGCCGACCTGCACCTCCAGCCCCGGCCCGGCAGCGACGCGGCCCTGGCCTTCAGCCTGCTGCACGTCCTGCACCGGGACGGCCTGTTCGATACGGACTTCATCGCCCGCCACACCCTTGGCGGTGAGGAGCTGCTGGCCCAGATCGAACCGTGTACACCGACCTGGGGACAGCAACACACCGGCGTACCCGCAGAGCTGATCGAACAGGCCGCCCAGCTGTACGGTCCGGGCCCGTCCCTGCTGTGGCTCGGCCAGGGGCTCCAGCGCCAGGCCACCGGTGGCAATATCATGCGGGCGTGCGGCCTGTTGCCGGCCATGACCGGTAATATCGGCAAACCCGGGGCCGGCTTTTACTATCTGAACAATACGCCGGCCATCGCCGGGGCTGACTTTGGGAAGCTGGCCGGGACCGACCTGCTCAGGACCAAGCGGGCCAGCATCAGCCACATGGATCTGGCCCAGCGGCTGGAAGATCCCGACACGGCCCAAGCCCTGGTATGCTGGAACACCAACCCGGCCGCCTCAGCCCCCCAACAACAACGCCTGCACCGGGCACTCAGCCGTCCCGAGCTGTTCAGCGTCGTCATTGACTGCTTCCCGACCGATACGAGCGACTTCGCCGATATCGTCCTGCCGGCGGCCAGTTTTTTGGAGTTCGACGACCTCACCTTCAGCTATTTTCATCTGCATATCGGCGCCCAAACACAGGTCCGCCAGCCGATGGGAGACGCCCTGCCCAATCAGGAAATTTTTCGACGCCTGGCAAAGGCTATGGGCTATGAAGAACCCGCCCTGTTCGAGCCTGACCAGGCTATTATTGAGCAGTTGCTCAAAGAGATGGGCTGTGATTTCGATTTTGCCCACCTAAAGCAGCTTGGCTGGCACCCGATCAGCCAGACCCCGCTGATCTTGTACGCCGACCGGGCCTTTGACACGCCGAGCGGCAAGATTGAAATTGCCTCGGAGCGGGCCGCAGCCAAGGGCCTGCCGCGACTGCCCCAAGCGTGGACAGACGCGCCGCCCCAGCCCGACCGACTGCGTCTGATCAGCCCGGCTTCGAACTGGCGGCTGAACGACTCGTATGCCAACGACCAGCGTCTGGCCCAGAGAGCCGGGCGGGCCAGCGTCACCCTCCATCCGGCGGACGCCGAACGCCTGGGCATCCACCCCGGCGAGCCGGTCCGCCTGGAGAACGAAACCGGCTGGCTGGATCTCACGGCAAGGGTGGAAGCCCTGGCTCCGCCCGGCGTCGCCGTCTCCTACAAAGGCCGCTGGCCCAAACACGAAGCCGGCCGGCGTAACATCAATACCCTCAACCCGGGCCGCAAGGCCGACATGGGTGAGAACAGCAGTGTGCACAGTATCGAGGTCAGGCTGCGGCCGCTGAGCAAAACGGACTGAGGAGGAAGACATGGGTCTGGTGCTGAAGGGAGGCGTTCCGCTGCTGCTGCTTGTCGCTGTCCTGGTCTGGAACTGGGACGGCTCGCCGCCGGTCATCTCCTGGTCGGCCGACCTGCCCGAATCGGTCGGTGGCCAGAGTTCGATCACAGTGCGTGTCCTGGATTCGGGCAAGGGCTTGGCCAGCGTCTCGGTGGTCGCAGTCCAGGCCGACACCCGCAGCCCGATTCTGACCGAGCGTATCGCCCGGCCCCTGGCCCCCTGGGCGAGCGGCACCCTCCAGCGCGAACTCACCTTTTCCATGGACGATACGCCGGACTTGGCCGCGTTCAAAGACGGTGCTTTTTCCGTGGAAGTGCGGGTCGAAGATCACGCCAACTGGTGGATGTTCAGCCGTAGTGCGGCGACCGTTCGGACTTTTGAGCTTGACCGCACGCCGCCTCGGGTCATCCTCCTGTCGACCCAGCACCGCATCCGACAGGGCGGGGCCGAGTTGATCCGCTATCGGACCTCCCCGGACACGCAACACAGCGGGGTCACGGTTGGCGAGCGGAGCTTCCGTGGCTACCGTCAGCCGACGGCCGACAGCGACGAGTTTGTGTGTCTGTTTGCCCTCGCCCATAACGACTCGGTCCAGATCCCCATCAGCCTCTGGGCCGAGGATCATGTCGGCAACCGGACCGAGACGACGCTGTCAGTCTTTCGTCACGAGCGAAGGTTCCGTCAGCGCACAATCACCATCTCGGACCGCTTCATCGACACGGTCCTGGCCGAGGTCATCCGACAGTCCGAGCTGCCCGCCCCGGACACTCAGCTCGAGCGCTTTCTGCTGGTCAACGCCGAACTGCGTCGCCGGAACGACGCCGCGATTGAAGACATCGCGGGCCGTTCGGTCGACCACGCCCTGTGGAGCGAGGTGTTCAGCCAGCTGAGCAACTCGCAGGTCGAGGCCCGCTATGCCGACCACCGCTCGTACGTGTATCAGGGCCGGGAAGTCGACCGGCAGACCCACCTGGGCTTTGACCTGGCCTCGACCTCCCAGGGACCGGTCGAGGCGGCCAATGCCGGCACGGTTGTGTATACCGCCTACCTCGGCATTTACGGCAACTGCGTCATTGTCGATCACGGTCTGGGGCTGATGTCGTTGTACGCCCACCTGAGTCAGATCGATGTGGCCGAAGGCCAGCAGGTGCAGCAGGGCGACATGCTGGGCCGAACCGGCAAAACCGGCCTGGCCGGCGGCGATCACCT
>JAAXHF010000510.1 GCA_012271025.1 Deltaproteobacteria bacterium
AAGGCGATCTCTATTCCGGCCACTGACAGCCCCTGTCCCAGCATCCCCCGGCGGCCAAAAGCCATCAGCAGGGCCAGCCCGGCAACAGCGGGAGGCAGTACGGTCGGCAGGTCGATGAGCGTGTCCAGTGCACGGCGTCCCCGGAACTGTCGCCGGGTCATCAGCACCGCCAGCGGCGTGCCCAGAAGGACTGACAGAAGCGTCGCTGTGGCCGACGTCCACAGGCTCAGAACGATAGCCCGGCGGGCCACAGGCTGGGCCAGGTGTGTACTGATGTCGGTCAACTCTGTGCGCCAGATCAGTGCCAGCAGGGGGAGGGTCAGGAACAGGATCATGGGCACGGCCGACCAGAAGAGAGCAATGCCCGGTCGCGAGAGGCGACTGGAGGAACGCTGGTCGTCCCGCGCCTTGTCGACGGGGATGCCCATCGCCTCGGCGGCTTCAGTCGTACGCATAATCCGATACCTCTGCCGCCGCAGCCTCTGAGGCTCCCCTTGACACTTCAGCCCGGCATTCGGTCGAAAAGCCGTGCGCTTCCAGCACAGCGGTGCCTTCTTCAGAAAACAGGAAGGATACAAAGGTTGCCGCCTGCTCCGGCTGCCTGCTGTCCTGGGTCAGAGCGATCGGATAGACCGCTGAGACGTTGAGATGGGCTGGAATCTCCATGCGCTGCAGCTCGGTACTGCCAACGAGGTCGCTGGCGTAGACGACGCCGGCATCGGCCTCGCCCAACTGCAGTTTGCTGAGAATGCCCCGTACATTCTGTTCTTCTGACACGATATTGGCCTCGAAGCCGGCGCGAAAACTGGGCCCGAAGCGGTCGTCCTGCGCAGCATTAGCCAGAAACCGACGCGTATACTGCCCGATCGGCACGGCCTCCGCGCCGACGACAATCTTATGACCGGGCCGGGCCAGTTTCAGCAAAGATTCAAGTCCCGGTGCGCCGTCGGCAGCACCCGCGACCCCCCGGCCGTAGCCGATTACCAGCCGATTGCAGGCGAATGTCTTCACGC
>JAAXHF010000478.1:0-482 GCA_012271025.1 Deltaproteobacteria bacterium
GTGGCATGGGTGGCATGGGTGGCATGATGTAAGCCGTCCCCTGCCGTCACGCGCAAAAACGGCCCTGCCCGGAACTCCGGGCAGGGCCGTTGTGTATGTGGCTTGGTGGCTGGCTAGGCGCTGGGCAGGCCGGTAATCCGAATACCGGCCGAATGGACTTTGTTCCGAATGTTGAGGCGAATCAGCAGGGCGGTGATGGGCTCAATCAGGCTGGCCGCCTCGAGCGGGCCGACATCAATGGCGTTGATATTGAGCTTGTCAATCAGTTCGATCACGCGCGTACGGGCTTCTTTGGGACTCCCGCACACCAGCACATCGCAGTCAATCTCGGCTGTCACGTCACGCAGCAGATGGGCCGAGATGTTCTGTAGGGCGCACACCACGCTGACCTGCTCGCCCAGGATTTCCTGGGCTTCCTGAGAGGCCGAGCCGGCCGACGGCATAACGACCCGCCGGGCGTTATCCGGGTCGAGCGGAACCGA
>JAAXHF010000478.1:536-1342 GCA_012271025.1 Deltaproteobacteria bacterium
TCCGGGTCGAGCGGAACCGACACGTCAACAAAGATTTTGCCCTGGAGCTGGTCCTTGACGCTTTCCAGGGTTGGGACGTGGGCGGAGTAGGGAACGGTCAGGACTACGATATCGGCCGCTGCGGCCGCGCTCGGATTGTCCATACCGACCAGCAGCGGCCGGCCGAGTTCCTGATTGAGTTCGGCCGCCACCCGTTCGCCCTTCTCCTTTTGCCGCGAGCCGATAATGACCTCCTCGCCGGCCAGCGCCCAGCGTAGCGCCAAGCCCGGCCCCTGTTCCCCGGTCCCGCCTAAAATCGCAATTTTCACTCGTGTCGCTCCTTACTCATGCAAAAAACTCTTCCACATTCCCCGACACAACCGGAATCGTCTGCACCGCGTTGTTGCGGAAAATACGAAAGAGCACCGTCTCGCCCGCCGGCCGGCTCCACAGCTGTTGATAAAAGGCTGGCCGGTCCGAGACTTCCTGGTCGTCTATGGCCAGCACCACATCGCCCGCCTTCAGGCCGGCCGTCTCGCCCGGTCCGCCCGGCAAGACACCCGCCACCACCAGATGCTTGCGCAGGGTGTAGGAGTACATGCCGATCCAGGCGCGTGACGGACGCGAGACGCGGCGGCCGTAGCGGATCAACTCGTCCCGGTGGTCTTGAAAGTTCTCGACCGGAATGGCCAGCGAGAACTTGCCGACCTCGTTGAGATTCAGCGACACGACCCCGATCATCTTGCCGTGCATATCGAACATCGGGCCGCCCCCCAGGCCGGGATTCATGGCCGTGCTGATCAGGGCCCGGTCGAGCGAGTATTCCC
>JAAXHF010000274.1 GCA_012271025.1 Deltaproteobacteria bacterium
CCTCGGAGGGAAAGAGGAAACGTGTCTCCAACAGAACAGACAGAGGTTGACACGTTTCCTCTTTGTGCCGCGTCAGCGGCGGGGTGGGTTGACCCCAGCCTGTTAGCCATACGTTATTCAGCAGACAGCGAGGCAAAGTGGCTGGCGCCGTTCGGTCGCTGGAGCAGCAACAAGAGCGGCCTGCCGGTCTGTGCTGTGGCAAGCGCTGTTTGCAGCTCCTGAACCGACCCGACCGGCATTCGGTTGACTTCCAGAATCACATCGCCGCTCCGCACACTGGCCCGTTCGGCCGAACTGCCCGGCCGGACGCCTGAGACCAGGACCCCCTCGCCCGCTTTGAGGCCGGCCTGGGCGATCTCGTGCGGCCGCAGATCACGCACGGCCAAGCCCCACTCGCCCTAGTCCACGGCTGCCCCTCTGGCCTGACGCTCTTCGGCCAACTCGCCGATGGTGACGCTGAGCGTTTCCCGCCTGCCTCGGCGGCTCAGCTCCACCGGAACGGTCTCGCCAACCCGCGTCTCGGCCACCAGGATGGGCAGATCGGACGAGGTCGTGACCTCCCGGCCGTCATAGCCCAGGATCACGTCGCCACGCCGAATGCCCGCCCGCCGGGCCGGGCTGTCGTCCACTACATCGGCGACCAGGGCACCCACAGCCGCGTCCATGCCGAGCGAGGCGGCCAAGTCTCGCGTCAAGTTTTGAATCGAGACGCCGAGCCAGCCGCGGGTTACATAGCCGTGCTCTTCAAGTTCGGGCATGAGATCCTTGGCCTGATTGATCGGCGTGGCAAAACCAATCCCGATATTGCCCCCACTGCGGCTGAAAATGGCGGTGTTAATCCCAACCACCTGGCCGTCCTGATTAAATAGCGGTCCGCCGGAGTTGCCGGGATTGATTGATGCATCGGTCTGGATGAAATTTTCATACGGCCCGGCGCCAATCGTCCGGCCTGTGGCGCTGACAATACCGGCCGTGACCGTATTGCTCAGGCCAAACGGATTGCCGATCGCCAAGACCCAGTCCCCGACCCGCAGCGCGTCGGAGTCGCCCAGTCGGGCAACCGGCAGATCAGCCGCAGGTTCGATCTTCACCACGGCCAAGTCCGTTTTGGCATCGCCGCCCAGCAGCTCGGCCTGATACTCGGTCTCATCGGCCAGCACTACCGTGATCTGCTTGGCGTTCTCAACCACATGGTTGTTGGTCAGGATCAGCCCGTCCTGGCGCACGATAAAGCCCGAGCCGGAACCGCGCTGTGGCCTGGGATCGGGCTGGGGGAAGGGAAAAGGCGACCGGAAACGCGGCCCCCAGAAGGGTCCCGGCGGCGCGCCACGTTGAAAATCGGCCCGCTCCAGGGCGACGACCTTGATATGGACGACCGCTGGCGAAACCTGGGGGGCCAAGCTGGCAAAAGACGGCAGGCCGGCAGAGGTGGCCGGCGCCGACTGGGGCGGGGGCTCGGCCTGGGCTCGGTCAAGCTGCGTCAGACGGCCGAGGCTGAAGCCTCCCACGGTCACAGCTGCTACCAAGGTTCCCACAATAAGTGTTTTGTGCATACATTCCTCCTCTCAGTTGGGGTGTAGGCTCTGTCACAGACCATACACCACCAACATGAGAGGAGGATGAGAACCCGATGAGAAATTTCTCAGAAAACGTGGGGCGGGCCACTCTCCGACCATCAATTGTCCTCGGCTTGGGACAGGAGCTCAACCCGCAGCCCGGCGATCAACTGCTCCAGTCCCCGCAGCATTTCTTGCTGAGTCGCGTCTACATCTTCAGTGTAGGCGATGCGCAACGCCGCTTCGAGAAAGGCCCCCCACAATAGGCGGGACAGCGTTCCGAACGGCTGCTTTGCGATAAAGCCGGCCACCGCCAACTGCTCCAAACCTATTTTCCTCTGGAGACCAGTTTGAAGATGACATGAAAAACATGCACGCCATATGGATCCATAAAATATGCGTACCCACAGAATCCACGCATACACATCCTGGGTACTCTGCTGATCCGTCTTCTTTCGAGACGCAATGAGAGAAAAGCCCAGCGTATGCTCATCATACACGCTCGCCCTGCAAATACATACTGTATACATCCTCGACCTGTCTGCAACCGTACAAGAGATTGTCCTGAGAAAATGGATCGAATGTGTAACCGTATAAGTATCTAATTTTCCTACCTTTTTGAACTATAATGATTTGCTCTAGCCACTGTCCAACAGTCAACTGTTTGACATTCATCTGTTACGCATGTTACAGAACACGTCCGCGTGGAGAACGGGGAGGGACCAGCCTCGACACTTGAGACACTCGGAGAAGGAAGTCCGACATCCGCTCAGCGCTAAAGGATGTACCGCACATGCAGACAGTTCACATCCTAAAGTTCCGTCTTTGTACCGCGCTCGTTGCAGGCGTACTGTGCGCATGTACGGCCGGGCCGAAACGGACGACGCTCGGCCCAGCACAACAGCAGGTGTTGGACAACAGCCTGAAAGTGTCGGCTGCGGCTCTCGAAACCGGGCAGCCGGTCGCCGCCGGTCGGCTGTATGAGCAGCTTTCCGGCACCTTTCCCAATGCCCCGGAGCCCAAGCTTGGGCTGGCCTATATGGCTCTGCACACGGGCGACTTCACTAGGGCAGATGCGCTGTTCATCGAAGCAAGCACTTTGGCGACACAACCGGCCATCAAGGCCGAGGCGCTCCTCGGCGCTGGGCGGGCGAGCCTAGGCCGGGAAGACCTGGCCGGAGCCAAAACCCACTTCCTGGCTGCAGCCGAACTGGCCGAGGGTACGCCGGTGCAGTCATGGATCATGAACGGGCTGGCGGTCGTGGCGACATTCGAAGGCGACTATCCGCTCGCAGAGCAGCGGTACAACGAAGCCTTGGCGCTGGTCTCACATCCGCTCGTCACCGCCAACCTGGCGCGGATGCTGGTTGAAGCCGGACGGCCGGATGACGCACGGCAGCTGTTTGCCAGACACGACGCATCGTTCTGGGTCGGCAGCGACGGGAGCGAACTGGCGCAACTCCTCGAAAAAAACGCCAGCAGCGGTACAGAGCAATGAAGCGTACCACATCCACGCAACGAACAGATCAGAACCCTCGTTTTGCCTCCGTGAGATTCGGCATCGGTACGATGATCGGCCTCATGTTCTCGGTCCAAAGCGCCGCAGCCGAGCCGATCAAGCCGGTCCCACTGAATCCTGATGTAGACCTGGCGAAGGCGGAACTGGGCAGGCGACTGTTCCACGACCCCAGATTGTCCAAGGATAACACCATCTCCTGCGCCAGCTGCCACGATCTCAGTGCCGGTGGCGACGACGGAGAGGTCGTGTCCACCGGGATTGAGGGAAAGCAGGGCTTGGTGAACGCGCCCACCGTGTTCAACGCCGGCTTCAACTTCAAACAGTTCTGGGACGGCCGCGCCCACACGCTGCCAGACCAGGCCGATGGACCTATACAGAATAATGTCGAGATGGGCAGCCTGTGGCCTGACGTGGTGACCAAGCTCTACCAGGATGATGATTATCCCGGACTGTTCGAGCAGGTATATGCCGACAGGGAAAGAACGATTTCCCGCGAGACCGTCAAAGAAGCTATCGCCGAGTTCGTAGAATCTCTGACCACGCCAAACAGCCGCTTCGACCGCTGGCTGGCAGGCGATGAAGAGGCGCTCAGCGCCCACGAGAAAGAGGGCTACGCCTTGTTCAAGCGCTACGGCTGTGTGTCATGCCACCAGGGGGCGAATGTCGGCGGCAACATGTTCCAGGTGTTTGGCGTGATTAACGACTACTTCAAAAAGCGGGGCAACATCACCGAAGCCGACCTGGGACGCTTTAATGTCACCGGAAACATTGCCGACCGGCACGCGTTCAAGGTGCCAAGCCTGCGGCTGGCCGCCCACACCGCCCCCTATCTGCACGACGGCAGCGCCAAGACCCTGCGTGAGGCCGTCGATATCATGTTCGAGTTCCAGTTGGGACGAGAAGCGCCGGATGAACACAAGGACGCAATCGTGGCTTTCATCAAGACCCTGGCAGGGGAGTACATCGACACGAATTCCCGCTTTGAAAGCGTACAGACCCCGGAGACATCGGCTGACCAAGACAGCCACGGCGAAGCAGGGGCGCTCAGCCCGAGCCGCAGGCCGGCTGCGGCGACCGCAGTAGCCCGAGGCAGCCGCGGCAAGGGAGGAGCGCTCAACCCCAACCGCGGTCCGACTGCGGCACCCGCGTCTGCCCGAAGCAGCCGCGGCAAAGGAGGCCGACCCACCCCAGCGACGGCGGTTGCCCAAGGCAGCCGCGGCAAAGGAGGCCGACCCAACCAGCGCTAAGGGCACGGGTGAGGAGTTACGACCATGAAATCCAGATCCATTACCATCGGCATCTTCCTGTCAGCCGCCCTCGTCATGACCGCGGCAGGCTTATACTGGATGGCCAGCCGTGCCCAAGCGGGCAACCAGCAGCTGTCCATCTCTCTCATTCGCAGGATCCAGCAGCTTGAATCCCAGTGGAGCATTGAAACCGCCCGGGTCCGCTCCGACCCCCTGGCCGATTTCGACGCGCTTGTCACCTTTATCCCCCGGATGGAGCGACTCAAGGCGGATCTGTCGGATGCCATGCTGAGTACTCCCAACCTGCCGGAGAGGCTGGCCAGCGACCTGGGCGCCTACCTGAGCGCTATTGACGCCAAGGAAGAACGGATTGAACGCTTCAAGACGGGCTATGCCGTGCTGCGCAATTCCATCCGCTACCTGCCGCTGGCCGCAACGAGCGTAATGCAACAGGTGGAGGAGAGAGGCGGCGAGACCGCATTCGTCCGCAACATCTCAAGCGTCACCGACGATATCCACACCTATCTGGCCACCCCGGCTCCCCCGGAAAAGGAGCGGTTGATGCGCGTGCTGCAAGAGCTGGGCGACGGCATCATGGCCCGCCACCCCTCCCTGGCCAACACGATTGCCAACTTCGTTGCCCACGGGCAGGTCCTGCTCGACAAACAGGCGCCGACAGAAGAAATTTTCCAGGAGGCGACCTCGGACAGAATTACTGTCCTCGGAGAAGCCCTCATCGAAGGGCTGGAAGCCGAGATCGTCAAGGTAGAGGAAATCGTGTCCAACTATGAGCGCGGCATGCTGGCCTCGGGCGGAGCCTTGTGGTTGCTGTGGCTGGCCATCGCCCTGCGCCTGCCCAAGGAGAGCAAGCAGCGGGACGACAGCCGACCGACCGGCATCAAGCAGTCCCCCGGACAGCAGGCAGACCTCGCGGCCATGGACAAAATCGCCGCTGCCGCCACCCCGCCGAGATCGCAACCAAGCCGTGAAGAGGACGAGATGGAGTGGCTGACCGCCAATCTCGTCAAAGCCGAGGAGCAGCATGGCCGACAGGGGAATGCGGCCAAAGCCACTGAGCCCACCGCGTACCGAGTCGGGCTTGAGGTCGTATCCGAACAGTTGACGGCCCTGGCCGAGCGTATCAACAGCAGCGCCGACATCCTCAACGACATACAGGTCAAGCTGTTCAGCGACGGACCTGACAGCGCGCCCGACTCGGACAACGCGCCTGACGAAATGCCTGACAAAGAGCTGCCGTTCCGAGCCGCCGACGACGGGCTGACCACTCCAACCACGGACGAAGAGGGGTGGACGCTCGGTGACGACGAAGAGCTGAAAACCGCCACCGCAGTGGTGGCCAGCATACGCGCGCAGGCGAACGGCCTCATCGAGTTCGCAGAACGCCTGCCGTCTCTGTCACGCAAACGGGACGACATCCAGGCGCTCGTCAGAATCAATGACTCCATAGACGAGGTGGTGGACCACACCCAGGCAAGAACAAAAGCCCTGCTCGTCAAAGAGCTGAGCCCCGTTCCGGACGTGTTTGCCTCGGAAACGGAAATCTCCCTGATCCTGGCCAATATCATCGACAACTCGGTCCGGGCGGTTGAGGAACGCGGACAGAAAAGGGGCGTCATCCGCATTGAGACCGCCCAGGCAGAGGACAATGGCGTACTGGTCACCATCATCGATAACGGGATAGGCATCAACAGCGAGAAACGCAAGAAAGTCTTCAGCCCGTTCTATACGTCGAGAGACAACGCCACTGGGATGGGACTCCCCTCAGCCCAGTATCTGGTAGAAAAATACGGCGGCAGCATCCTGATGAGCTCCCTGCCGAACCAGGGAACCATGGTGCGGATCGCGCTGCCGACCGGGACGGCGGTAGACTGAGCCACGCGGCCCAGCTCGCTTCCGGAAGGGAATGAGCACGATGCTCCAAGTAAAACGATGGGTGGCTTGTTGTCGAGGGACGGTTGCCCTGGAAAGCGCTCTTGCCACCATTCCCCTGGTGTTGTGCCTGGCCGGGATGTTCGAGATCGTCCAGACCATCTTTGCCGGCGACTTGGTCAAGCGCGCGGCCTACCGGGTCGCGCGGACCAATGCCTTGGCCGTGGCCCCGGCCAGCACTGAAGCGGACATGAAAAGCCGCATCCAACAGGCCATTGACGACGAGATCGGCGACTGGCTGGACTATGACCTGCGGATGAACACCGACTGCCCGGACCCCTCGACAAGCAACCAAAACCCGACGGCCGACTACTGCGTGTCGGCCAAGATTGAAGTCTACAGCTCCCCGGCTGATATCGCGAGCGCCCCACCGGTCCAGGCGGTACAAGACGATACCGTCGGCTATGGTGGCGGGACCGACGATATGGTGGTGGTACGGCTGCACGTGAAACCCCAGTCCGTGTCGGTTGGGCTCAAGAAGACGCTGTTTGGCGAAAAGGGACCGCAGTTCCGGTCTGTAGCCGTTATGCGTAACGAAGAACGCATCCCATGAAGCGGAAAAGTCTGAAAACCTATCTGCGCGACCGGCGAGGCGTGGCTGCTATCGAGTTCGCGCTCGGCACCGTGGTCATGGTCTCCACCTCGCTGCTCGCCCTTGATCTGTACCGGCTGGCCAGCACCCAGATAACCATTACGCACGTCGCCGTCAGCCTAGCGGACACCGTAAGCCGAGCTGAGCCGCCCGGTCTCACAGAGGCGCAATTACGGCAGCAAATGGACGATTTTGTCCTGAGCCTGTCCGAACTGCTGCACGAGGAGCAGTTCCCGACATCGAACGCCAACTTTGTGGTCGCTGCGGTGTATAAAGACCCCAACCCCACCACCTCGCTTACCGCGCTGTGGAGGAAAGAAAAAGTCCTTCTGCCCGACACCACCAGCCCGCTGACATCATGCGCAGCGGCAAACCAGACCAATGAAATCACACTTGAGACAAATCCGGTTGCGCTACCGGCGGGCTTCACCATGGCGGACCGCGAAATCGTCATTGTCGCGGAGGTGTGCGTCGAACGGACAGGCACGGCTTTTCCCGGACCGGCATACGCCCATTACATCGTCCCCTCACGCGACGATAACTTGGCGTCAAGGCTAGGCGCGCCTTGACGCCCCCCCCGGGATGAGAAACACGGCATAAGTAAAAACAGACTCATCATGACACGGCACAGCACTGTCCCCCTCACCCCAGCCCTCTCCCTCCAGGGGAGAGGGAGCAGAATATTCCCGGGTCAGGGAGGAGGGGCCTGCACCGGCAGATATGAAAGGAAACGGAGACGCCCCTTTATCCGCTGTCGGCGTGCTGCGGCCACCGCGATAGGCGCGGCCGTCATGAGCCTCATGAGCCTCGGCGGCTTCGCCCTGACCTCCGACCACACCCACCTCGTCTACCAACGCGATGTCCTCAAGGCCGCTACCGACGCGGCCAGTCTCGCCGCGAGCCGTCATTGGCAGCAGGCCCTCGGTCATTTGACCGACGACAATGCTATAAAAACCGCGCTCCTGCCCCTAGCCAAGCGGTACATCCTGGCCAACATCCCGGAGAACCGGCGCGAGGACGCCAATGCGACGCTGCAGGTTACGATCACGCTCCACCACGGCGCAGGCATGGTGGACGTCGACGCCAGTGCCGACCTGTCCGGCGGCCTCATCTTCGCGGGCTGGATGCTCAACGGAACCACGGTGCAGGCGCTGAAAATCACAAAGGCGGAAACCCGGACCGAACGGCTCCAAGCAGGCGGCATCATCGAGGTCGTGTTGGCCATTGATCGTACGAGTTCAATGGGCGGGACGCTTTCCGGAAAGAATCCCGCCGACATTGGTGAAGACTCACGTATGACTATCGTGAAACAGGCGGCCAAGGACCTTGTCGATATCCTGACCGCCACGGGCGCTCCCATAGCCGTTGGAGTCGTTCCCTGGCACTTCCGGGTGAAATTTAACGACAGTACGCGGAAGAAATGGGAAGACGAGGGCTGGGCAGAGTATCCGTCCAAGCGCTACTATCCGAATCCCCACTGGAAAAGCTGGAAAAAGATAGGTCGAACGACGAACGTAGGCTGGTATCCAGACCCCCACCTCGACACTGCCGCAGGCGAGTGGCATGACCTGCCGACCAAACCCGGCACTTGGAAGGGTTGTGTTGATCAGCGCCGGGTGTCCGGCGACGACCCGCCCGGTATCTTAGCCGTTCTTCCAACGACAACACCGTTGACCATGGGGTTTTATTCACCAACCGTAGCCTACCCGAGGGACAAATCCATCTCTCTCGAGTGTGACGCGACGGACCCAACAATCGACCCCGACACCGGCCTCTCCGACCGCCCTTCAGGGAAAAAAGACGAGTGTTTTACGGGTACCGGACATGCGGCCACCTCTGAGCAGAGTAATCCCCAGTTCAACTGCCGCAACGACCTCTCTACAATCCTGCCGCTCACGACCGATATGAACAAAGTCAAGCAGAAAATTAACAGCTTGTCAGCCGGTGGCTCCGCCACGTATTCGACGCTCGGCGTAGTCTGGGGCCACCGGCTGCTGGCATCGACATGGCGGGGTATCTGGGGTGACGCGACGGCGACGCACCCGGTCGATAAAGCGAAAGGGGTACAGAAAGCGATCGTGCTGCTCACCGACGGCGATGATAATCACTTCGATCCCGTGATCGTCAGGGACCATCGTAACAAAGCCTGCACCGCAGCGAAGAAGGCCGGCATCAAGGTATTCACCGTTGCGGCTATGGAGCGAAGCAGAGTCGGAGAGTTGGGAGGCCACCTGAAACGGTGTTCGAGTCAAGCCGACGATCCAAAAGGAGGGTACGTATTTATCAACAACACCACGCCCGATGACCTGAAAGGCGCGTTTCAAGAGATTGCCCGGCAGTTGGTAAGATTTCGGCGCGTCTATTGAGCGCACGTATGAGGAGGGGAGGAAGAAGCAGACGATTTTTTGCAGGATGGATTGAAAACCAGATTCGGCTCGGAACCGTGTTTGTTGACACCAACCCCTAACCCAAGAAAGGAAGAAAACATGATCGCAATCAGACGCTGGATGCAAAAGCCCGTCCACTACCTGCGCCACAACCGCGCTGTCTCCGCCCTGGAATACGCCATTCTGGTCGGCGTCGTCGCTGTCGCCGTCGCAGGCGCCCTTGCCACCTTCGGTGATAACATCACGACCGCGCTCGACAATATCGGCAAGCAGGTGGGGACCACCAAGACGACCAAAATCGGCAACGTTAGCTCGAACTAAAACCCGTTTCCTGGTCGTTGCCTCATGATGCGCCAGACGATAGTTAGTCAGATGTTTTGTATACTACACAGATACAACTCTGGCGCGCTCTTGGCGCGCTCTTGGCCGTCATGCTCCTGGCCGCAGCCAGCCCGAGCGACGGCCAGGAGGCAGACGACGGAGCGACTGCCCAACAGGAGGAACCGGCCAGCCCCGCCGGGTCAGCATCGACAGAGCCTGTGGTAACGCGAGCCTGGGCTCATGACGATTTCGGACGCCTGGTATTCGATTGGCCACGCGCCGTCGAATACCAGGCTACGATAGAAGACAGAACCCTGACCGTCATGTTCGACCACCAACTGAAAACCACATTCTGGCAGGTACAGCGCTATCTCGGCGCGTATATCAGCGATGTGGACCTCAGCCCGGACGGTCGCAGCGTGACGGCCTCGCTGACCGGCGACTACCGTTTGCGGACCTTCACCCTCAGCAGTGAGAGTGGGCTCGCCAAGGTCGCCGTTGACCTGCTTGCTGACGGAGGGGCAGGCCCCGTGCTTGCCCAGGCTCAGCCCTCCCCGCCTGAGCCGTCTCCTGAAGCCCTCCCCGGAGATGTCCTCTCCCATCCCACCATCTCCGGGGGCTCCCCTCTCCCACCAGCAGAGACCGCCTCAGTGGACGGGTCTCCCGCTGGCGCAGAGCCAACGTCCGAGAGCGCTCCCGAAGCCCAGGCCGAGACCCCACTGGCGGAGACGGATGCGGATACCTCCCCGACAGAAACCGACACCGCGCCTGAAACAACACCGCCGGCCGAGGACGCCTCTGGCGTAGACGTAGGCGCAACCGCTGAGGATTCACCCCCAGCGCAACCCGAAGCCACACCTGAAGAAACAACCGAGGCCGATCCAACACCTGAACCCGCACCCGAGCCCCCTATAGTCCCAGAGGATGTGGAGGATACACCTCAGGCAGAGACGGGTGCAGCGCCCGCCCCGGTCACTGCCCCCAGCATCCCGGTCACTGTGGCTGAAGACCAAGCGCCGGAAACCGAAGCTCCGCCCTTGCTGTCCATTCCCGTCTCCCAGAGCCGGCTGTTCCGGCTTGATGTGCCGGTCGCTTCGGTCTTCGTCGCCAACCCGGACATCGCCGATGTCCAGCTCATCTCGTCCGGCGCGCTGTTCGTGCTCGGCAAGGCAGTGGGCCGGACTTCGGTGGCCGCGCTGGATGCCGATAGCAAGCTGATTGTCGAATGGACCATCGCCACCATCATTGATGTCGAGCCGGTCCGCACCGCGCTGGAGGAGGTGGAAGCGCTCAAGAGTGTCTCCGTCCGTCAGCTCAACAGAGGGGTTGAACTCAGTGGCGCAGTGGCCTCAGTCGCCGAGGCCGACCTCGCCCTGCGCTTGACGACGACCGCCCTCCCGGAGGAGATTCCGGTGCAAAACCGCATCATGGTTTCGGGCGCGCAGCAGATCAATCTTGAGGTGCAGATCGCCGAGGTGCAGCGCAGCGTCAGCGAAACGCTGGGCATCAACTGGGAGGTGGTCCCTAACCTTGACGGCGATAGCTTGGCCGGTTTTCGGGTCGGACGATTGTTCTTCGATGATGCGACCGGCAGATTCATCACCGCAGCCCTGCCCGGCGGACAAGCCGCAGCGGCATTTGGAGCCGGGATTGCCGGCCGGACAACGGTGCGGGGCTTGATCGACGCGCTGGCGACCGCCGGGCTGGCGACCGTGCTGGCGCGGCCCAACGTTACCGCCATCTCGGGCGAAACCGCCAGCTTCTTTTCCGGGGGGGAATATCCGCTGCCGTCCGGCTTTGAGGATGGCGCGATTATTTTTGAATACAAGAAATACGGCGTGCTGCTCGACTTTGTGCCGACGATTGTGGACAGCGGACGGATTGTGCTGACCGTGCGCCCGGAAGTCTCGCAGCGCTCGGAGACCGACTCGCTGCGTGTCACCGGGATCGATATTCCGGTCATCAATGTCCGGCGGGCCGAGACCACGGTTGAAGTCGGTGACGGCGAGTCAATCGTCATTGCCGGGCTGTACCGCGACCAGGGCGAGATAGATGAGACTGGGGTGCCCGTGCTCAAGGATATTCCGCTGCTCAACCTGCTGTTCGGCACCCGGACGGTGCGCTCGAACGCGACCGAACTCATTGTGGTGGTCACGGCGCGGCTGACCGAGGCGGCGACCGTGTCCCCCCAGGCAGACCGTCAGACGCCGGGCCGCCGGCTGCGCGGCTACCACTACTGAGGCGAGGAGCAGGTTGTGTCTCAGGGTGTATTTTTCCCCTCACCCCAGCCCTCTCCCTCCAGAGGAGAGGAGAGGGAGCAGCCATTCCCTCCCCCTTTTGAGGGGGAGGGTCAGGGAGGGGGGTACTGCGCCGACCGCTATACAACTGAAACACTGATGAGAAGAGCGCCTATGCCTACCATGTCTGCCTGGCTTCCCGTCCTGCTGGCCGGCTGGCTGGCCACCACTGCCGGCTGTGCGGTGCTGCCGGTCGCCATCGAACGAGGCATGCCATCGATCAAGGTTTCCCTCGACGGCATGGAGGAGGCGCAGCGCAGTCTCATGGATATGTGGGCGTATTCTGAGAAAAACTTCGCCGCCGTCGCTGACCGGCAGCCGGTCTCCGCCCACGGCGCGACCCACGCTGCCTACCAGCGCTGGGTGGATGACGAGGTACGGGAGCTGCCGGACGTGTCGCAAACTATCGCCATCGGGGGTGGTGACACCTAGGGGGCAGGGTCCATGGAGGCGAGCGACAGCAGTATCCGTGCCTTTGCGGTTGATGCCGAGACGGAAAAGGTGCTGAAAGAGGCGCTTACCGGTCGCGGCGCACAGGTCCAGCGCGGCGATATGGGGGTGGCGATCAAAACGCTGGCCGCGTCAGCATCGCCCCGGCTGATCTTTGTCGATCTCGACGGCAGCGAATTTCCCACCGGGCGTATCCACGAGTTGGCTGCGGTGTGTGAATTCGGCACCCTGGTTGTTGCCACCAGCTCCAACGACACGGCCCGTTTCACCCGTGAGCTGCTGGCCTGCGGGGTCAGCGACTATCTACCCAAACCGGTCTCGATCAGCGATATCCACGAGGCGATGAGCACGGCGCTCAAGGATGACGATGCAGCGGCCCGCCTGTACGCCGGACGGGTGGTCGCGTTTGCCAGTTGCGGCGGCAGCGGCGCGACCACGCTGGCCGCGCTCACCGCCCACGCCGCAGCCGCCCAGGGCAGCTATGTGTCGGTGCTTGACCTGGAGCGGACATCCGGGGCGCTGCCCCTGATGCTGGACGTTGAGCCGACCCGCGGGCTTGACGAATTGCTTGACCTTGCCGGGACAGAGACCGAGCTGAATCTGGACCTTCTTGATGGGGTGCGGACCACGGCGGCGCCACGCATTGCAGTCTATGGCTACCGACCGGACGACAGCCTGCCACCCCAGCCCACGGCCGGAGCCGTGCAGTGGCTGACGGAACAGCTCGCCAACCGCTCGCATCTGGTCATCGTTGATGGCCTGACGGACACCGATACGTTGTTCTCGGTCCTCGAAAACGCGGATGAGCGGGTGCTGGTCTTTGAACCGACCCTGGTCAGCCTCAACTGTGTGGTCCGTCGCCTGACCATGCTAGGCAAGGACCGCCAGGTCGTGCTGGTCGAAAACCACACCCGGGCGGCCAGGAACGCACTAGCTGCGGATGAGGTCCGCTATACTCTGGCCGGACGCGACCCGGATGTCGTCATGCCGTTCGAGTCCGGCCTGCCAGCCGCGACCAACTACGGCTGGCCAGACCGGAATCTCAGTAAAAAATACCGGAAAGCGCTCGACCAACTGACAGGCCGCTTCACGAGGCAGACAGTCTCGCTGGCAACCGCTGCCACAAGCGGCACACAAACCTGAAAGGCATTCCCATGCCACGCAACCTTTTCGGCCGCCGTCCCAAGACGAAGCCACAACAGCCGACCCCCAAGGCGGAGTCGCAGGCCGTATCACCGGCCCCAGAACGACACAAGCCGGTCGCCGTGGCAGCCGAGGTGGCTGAGCCCGTCTCGCTGGCGCGCCGCCAGACCTCGGATGGACTGATCGCCGACATAGCGGCAAAGATTCACCCAACCGTCGTGCAGTCCCTCGACATGTCCAAGGCGGCCACTCTGGACCGTGAGCAACTCGCCACCCAGCTCCGGACCTTTCTCGATAGCGAGGACTCGGTCACTGCCGACCTGACCCCGCTCGACCGCCAGCGGGTGGTGCAGCGGCTGGTTGATGATATCAAGGGCCTCGGACCGCTGGAGCCGCTGTTCAATGACCCGCATATTTCTGACATCCTGGTTAACGGCCTCAAATCGGTCTATATCGAGCGCCGGGGCAAGCTGGAGCAGGTAGATGTCCGCTTCCGTGACGAGCAGCACCTGCTCAATATCGCCCAGCGGATCGCCGGCTGGGTCGGGCGGCGGGTCGATGAAGCCAGCCCGATGGTCGATGCCCGACTGCCCGACGGCAGCCGGGTCAACATCATCATTCCGCCTCTGGCGATTGACGGCGCGGCATTCTCCATCCGGCGCTTTGTGGCCAGGGGGATCAGCCTCGAAGACTTGGCCGCCGGACAGGCCATCACCCCGGAGATGGCCAAGCTGCTCCAGATTTGCGCCCAATCCAGGCTGAACATTCTGGTGTCGGGCGGCACCGGGGCGGGCAAGACAACCTTTTTGAACGCCTTGTCGCGCGAGATCAACAACACTGAGCGGCTTGTTACCATCGAAGACTCGGCCGAATTGCAGCTTCAGCAGCCGCATGTGATCCGGCTGGAAACGCGTACAAAGAGCGCCGAGGGCACTGGAGAGGTGACGATCCGCGACCTGCTGATCAACGCCCTGCGGATGCGGCCCGACCGGATCATTGTGGGTGAGGTGCGCAGCAGCGAGGCCAACGAGATGCTGCAAGCGATGAACACTGGCCATCCGGGCTCCATGTGTACGATCCACGCCAATAACCCGCGCGATGCCCTGATGCGGCTCGAAAACATGCTGATGCTGACCTCAGGTGATATGCCGCTGGCGTCCATGCGCCGCCAGATTGTGTCGGCCATTGATCTCGTCGTTCAGCTGGCCCGGCTGCGCTCCGGGCACCGCTGCGTGACCAGTATTACCGATGTAGCCGGAATGGAGGGTGATATCGTCACCACCGAGGAGATGTGGCGTCGCCTGCCGGGCGAGGCGCACGTATTTGAGAGCACGGGTCGTCAACCGTCCTGGATGTCGTCTGTTGACGCCGCAGGATTACGTGCTGAACTGATAGAAGTCTTGCAGATGAGCGGCAAAAAAGACGTGGAGGCCGCAGCGTGAACATAGTGGGCGTTGGCCTATGTGCGGCGGCCATACTGGCCCCCGCTCTGCTTGCCTTGTTCGTGGTCGGCAGCCCGCTGTTGAGCGGCACGAGTGCGGTGGTCGCTTTGCTGATTGAGACGCTGTGCGTCATGCTGTGGATGGACAATCGCGCGGAGCAGAAGGTGCTTGACCGACGGATGCGCCGGATTGCGGCCCGACTGAGCGGGGAGACGTTGTCCGACGACGATAACGATATCGAGCTCAGCGTCTTCCGCGAGCGACGCGCCAAGTCGTGGCTGCTGGACTCCCTCGACCAACAGTTCTCCATGATTGACACTCGTCAGACCCTGCCCAAGGCAGTTGGACTGGGCGCGCTGGGTGCCCTCGTAGTCGGGCTGGGCGCGGTGTTTGCAGATTTCGGGCGGTTGTCTGTGCTGCTGGTGCCGGCCGGCGGACTGGGGGCGAGTTGGGCGGTGCTGGCGCGGCAGGATGCGAAACAGCGGACCGAGTTCATCAAGCTCTTTCCCGAGTCGGTGGACCAGGTAGTGCGGCTGATGCAGGCTGGCTTGCCCTCGCTTGAAGCGATTGCAGTCATGGCTGAGGAAGCGCCGCCGCCGATCAACGGCGTCATGCGCGATATCTCGGAGGCGGTGTCAGCCGGGCTGGACCCGGAGACTGTAATCCGCACAACCGCAACACGCGTCCGCATCCCCGAATTCACCCTCTTTTCGGCTGCGGTGTGCTTGCAAATGACGACCGGCGGCGGGATTTCGGGCGCGCTTGGCAATCTCTCGGTCACACTGCGCAGCCGACGCGAAG
>JAAXHF010000661.1 GCA_012271025.1 Deltaproteobacteria bacterium
GTCGTCACAACACGACGTATCTTAAGTGAGGCTGCGCAATGGAATACGCCACGCCGGTCCGGCGAATGTTCGCCAATATACTCGACACTATTCTCTTTTTCCTGACCCTGATTATCGGTTACATCATCTGGTGGCTGATCGTGCTGGGACGTGGACAAACGCCGGGTAAACAGCTGCTGGATATCCGGGGGGTGAAACGCGACGGCGACCGGTCCGGATGGGGTAACACGTTCATCCGTGAAGTGGTCAAAGCGGTAGCGCATAGCTTCGTGATCGGGTTCTTCGCCGATGTCATTCTGCTGCTGATGGACGACGACGAGCACCGCTCACTGTCCGACCGGGCGGCCAACACCGTTGTTATTCGCAATCAACCAAGCGCCACGTAGCCGAACTGCTTCGCCGCCGGCCAAATCCCGCGGCCCCGCAACGGGCCGATGGTACCAATGCATCCTGAACGCATCGCTGATTTGGTGAATGCCATGACTACTCCGGCCGAATCGCAAGCCTCCGCCACCACTGTTTGGGACCGTCTTCCCGTCAGTCGCAGCGTGGTCCTGGCGGGTCTCATCGCCGCCGCTGCCTACGCCATAGCCGTGGTGGGCGCTCTGCTGTTGCGGAGCACAGAGGGCATCGACGGCGTGAACCGGTTCGTCGAGCTGCTGTCCGGTTCTTCCGGCACGGGCCTGAGCAACGTGAGCCTCAAACTGGGGTTTGCCTACGCGGTGGGCGCCGCTTCTGCCGTGAACCCGTGCGGCTTCGCCATGCTGCCCGCCTACCTGGGCCTTTATGTGAGCGGGGGCAGCAGAGAGCGGGAGAGTCGCCGCCCGGTGGCGCTGGTGCTGCGGGCGATCATGGTGGGTCTCACGGTCTCGGCCGGGTTTGTGCTCCTGTTCGGTCTGGTGGGGCTGATACTGGGATTCGGTTCGCAGGCCATCGTGGTCGCCGCGCTGCCCTACGTCGGGCTGGCAATCGGCGTGCTGCTGATCGGCGCCGGGGCGTTCATGGCGGGCGGCGGCAAAATTTACACCAGCCTGGCCCAGCGGGC
>JAAXHF010000659.1 GCA_012271025.1 Deltaproteobacteria bacterium
GCAGCGAGCAGTGTATCTACTCCCTGCTCAGTCGGGGCAGCGAGGTCGGCGTCTTCCCCACCTGCCAGCGACACGGCGTCGGCACAGCAACCTACGCCCCGCTGGCCGGCGGCTGGCTGACCGGCAAATACAAGCGCGACGAGCCGCTGCCGGCCGACAGTCGGGCGACCGGCCGTCTGGGACGGCTGGGGGTGTGGAATGCAGAACGGCCGGAGGTGCAGCGCAAGTACGATTTAGTCGAGCAGCTGTCCAGCTTGGCCGACGAGGCCGGCTACTCGCTGACCCATATGGCCCTGGCCTTCGCCGCCGAACACCCGGCCGTCAGCGCCGTCATTATCGGTCCCAAGACCCTGGGCCAACTCGAGGATAATCTGGCCGCCTCAGAGCTACGCCTGCCCGTCGATGTCCTCGACCGCATTGACGCCATCGTGCCGCCCGGCACCAGGATTGACCCCAAGGAATCGATGATCCCCATCCCCTGGCTTGAGAACCCCGCACAACGGCGGCGCCCCAGATGAATCGCCACGCCTGAGCTGTTTTGCCCACCACCAGGACCGGGCGCTGTTTGACCTGCCGTCCCAGCCGGGCCAAGCCTGAGAAAGGGAGAAGACCATGGACGCACTCAGGCACGAGGCAACACAGCGGAGCCGAGGCGGACGCAGACGTTGGGGGAGCTCTGTCGGGCGCGGCGCCCTCCTCGTGTGGCTGCTTGGCCTGCCGGTATCGAGCCAGGGGCAGGGCGCGCCCGAGACGGCCAGCAGCAGGCCCGCTCCCGCCTGCACGGGCCAGGCGGAAGGGGCCGGCTGCTGGATGGAGCTGGCAAACGAGGCCGGCTGCTACGTCTGGAATGATCAGCTCCGGCAGGACGAGAGTGTGACGTGGACCGGCGCGTGTGCCGGGAGCTGGGCGCACGGAGAAGGGATGCTCACCTGGGTCTGGGGGGAGAACAAAAACGTGAGCACAGCCACCGGACTGCTGCAGAACGGCGAGCAACACGACCGCTGGGTCCTCCGCAGGGCGGACGGACGCGTCGATGAAGGGCCGTATGTGAACGGCAAGCAGCACGGCCACTGGGTCGTCCGCACCGCGAACGGGAGCGTCATACAAGGGCCGTATGTGAACGGCAAGCAGCACGGCCACTGGGTCACCCGCAACGCGAACGGGGGCGTCGCGGAAGGGCCGTATGTAGACGGCCGGCAGCACGGCCACTGGATCTTCCGCTTTGCGGACGGGTATAGCGATGAAGGGCCGTATGTGGACGGCAGGCGCCACGGCCACTGGGTCGTCCGCGATGCAGACGGGAGCAGCCAGGAAGTCACGTATGTGAACGGCCGGTGCCAATAGTTGGACACCCGGTACGCGCTGATCCGAGAGCGTGTCTGCCGACTGAACACCATACATCCTGGCCGGCTCGAATGTCATCGCCGCTGAACAGCAGGCTGTGGTCGGCATCGGCGATAACGATGCGCTCGGGAACCGGGGGCGCCATCTGGTAGACTTCGCGCCCGTAGTACAGCAGGGCAGCGAACGAGCTGATGAGGACAGCATGTCCACAGCAGACGCACGCTCCACCTCCTCCGGCGAGGCGCGGCGGGCTATCTGGTGGGATGCGACAACAGACCGGCCAAGCGCTGCATGAACTGCCCGACCCACTCGCCGCCCCGGTGTTGGGAGAGCGCTTCCAGCTCACCCTTATCCAGCCAGATGCCCTGGCACTCCGGACATTCGTCAATCGTGACCTCGTGGATCTCCCGCTGCCCGAGCCGTGCCCCACACCGCGGACAGCGCAGGTGGACGAGTTCGCGAAAGAGTTCCTCTCAGATTACTGGAAAAAAAAGACAGAAACATATACTAATCATACGAAGGGCAGAGTGCACGGAAAGTCAATCTGGACGACGCCAAAAAATGTCTGGCCCGTCCGGCAACACGCCGTCTGCCCGCCCGGAACACGAGAAGGAGGTTGGTATGAAAACTGTCAGAGAGATCATGAGCGCCGAGGTGACGACCCTGGGGCGCAACGATACGCTCCAGCTCGCCCAGGACATCATGACCCTGGGTCGGGTGCGTCATTTCCCGGTTCTGGAGGACGGCGAGGTGGTCGGCGTGATGAGCCAGCGTGACCTGTATAAGGCCTCACTCGGCTCGGTGATGAAGTACGGCGAGAAAGCCCAGCGGGAGTTCCTCGACACCATCGCCGTCAAGGAAGTCATGCACTATCCCCCGGTGACGACAACCCCACAGGCATCGGTCAAAGAAGCCGCCGAGTTGATGCTGGGGGAAAAGATCGGCTGTCTGCCGGTCATTGATGGCGAGGAGCTGGTCGGCATTGTGACCGAGACCGACATGCTCAAGCTGGTGGCCGAAATGGATTAGGAGCATCCCAGCCAAGGAGGAAGAGCGATGGACGAAAAAGACCGGCTCGGCCAACTCTTGGACAAAAAAGAGCGCGCCGAGGAGAATCGATTTTTTGCCGAGCGTGACCGTGAACTCATTGAGCAGCTCAGACGAAAAAAGGCCGAGGAAGAAAAGGCCAGCCCGGAGCAGACGCCTCAGGAGGACACCCCTATGCCCGAACCGTTTCGCAAGATTCTGACTCCCGTCTATTTTGATGAAACATCCCAGGAGGCGCTTCAATACGCCCGGCATTTTGCCCAGCGGAACGGCGGCAGCGTGTCGCTGCTGCACGTCGTGCCGACCGATGAATTCCATCTCCTGCGGCAGGTGTATGAGCCTGAGAAAGGCGGTGGCGCAGACCCGGACTGGGCAGAGAAGATCTCCCGCGAAAAACTGCACGCCATTGCCCAGGAACACCTGCAGGACACCCAGTACGACATCCTCACCCGCCTCAACAGCGACCCGGCAGCCGGCATCCTTGAGACCCAGAAAGACATTGGCGCGGATCTGGTCGTGATGACGACCCACGGACGGACGGGCCTGTCCCATCTGATCCTGGGCAGCGTGGTCGAGAATGTCGTTCGGGAAACCAGTGGCCCGGTCTTTGTCTCCCGGCACGGCGAGCATCCGTCCGAGACCCTGGCCTTTGAGAAGATTCTGGTGCCGGTCGATATTACCGAGCAGTCCAGCGCGGCCCTGAGCCACGCCCGTCAGCTTGCCGAGCAGTATGGGGCGACCGTGTATCCCCTGCACGTTGTCCCGGCCGCAGATAGCGACCTGCTGCTGCGCGAGGTGTATCGCGCCGGCCCCCAGGCTCCGGCCGATCATGTGTATGCCGAAAAAGTCGCTCAACAAAAGCTCGAAGAGCTGGCCCAGACCCAGCTGGGCGGAGTCCAGACCCAACTCGAACTCCACGTCAGCAACGACCCGGGCCGGACTATCATCGAAACGGAGAAAGCCATTGGCGCGGACCTGCTGATCATGGCCACCCACGGCTTCAGCGGTATGTTCCACCTGCTGCTACGCAGCCTGACCGAAAAGATGATGCGCGAGGCGGACTGCCCGGTGCTGGCCCTCCACCAGTAGAGCCAGCACCGTCCTCCAACAACAGCGCTGTCCATCAGGGCTGGGCCGATCCGGCTCAGCCCTTCCCTCTGCGCTGTTTGCCCGCCTGCAGCAGGCGCTGCAAGTATTCCAACAGATCGGTGTCGGTCAGAATGCCGACCAGTTTCTTGTTCTCAACCACCGGCAGACAGCCGAACTTTTCAACCAGCAGCAGCTTGAGGGCGTCCTCAACCTCCGTGTCCGCCTCGACCGCCACCACGTTTTTGGACATCACATCGCGAACCGCGATCTTGCCCAGCCACTGCTGCTGCTTATGGGCCGAGACCTTCAGCAGGGACGACACCGACGCCCGCAGCAGGTCTCGTTGTGAGACGATGCCGACCAGCCGGCCGTCGGCCTGGACAACCGGCAGATGACGGAAGCGGCCCATGCCCATGATGTCTTCGGCAACATCTAGGGAGTCGTTCGTTCGGAGCGTGGCGATATCGGTCTGCATCAGGTCTTTGACGTGCATGTCTGGTCCTCATGTGTGTTGATGATCTCCGGGTCGGTCCACTCCTCAAACGCGCCGGGCTCATGCCAGCGGCGGCTGACGATCAGTTTGCCGGCCTGGGAGCGTTTTTTGCGGAAGCCCAGCAGGTGGAACACCTCCAGCCCGTACCAGCGCGCAATGCGCAGGTCGATAGTGAACGTGGCGGCCAAGTCGGGATGCCGACGCACCCCGGGCAGGACGGGCAGGAGGCGTTCGAGCCGCAGCCGACGCAGCCACGCCGCCAGCCCCAGCCACACCGGCCGCACGGCTCTGACCACAAAAAATCCGTCCGCTCCCTGCCCCTGGTAGAGCGGCATCAGAATCTGCCCGGACTCGGCGGCCCGGATCGGCCCGTGGCGGTCCCGGGCCAAGAGCTGGCCGCGTCTGACCGGCTGGAAGTTGGTGAAACCGGGCTGCATCACAAACGCATCGCCGTCTTGAATCAGATGATGATGGCGGATTTCCACGACCGCAGGACGGCGCTCGCTCGGCGCGGGCACAGCGGTCGTCGGGATACAACCGGCGGTGGCCAACACACTCCAGATTGCCGCCACATGGTTCTCTACCGCGCTTGGCGCGGCGTGCTGACCGGCCTCAAAGCCGATCGCGACATGGCCCCGCTCGCTCAGATAATTCAGCAGCGTGCCCTCCAGCTGTTCTTCCAGGCCCAGAATCACCGCAGCCCGGAGGCGGAACGCGAAGCGACGGTTGAGCAGCGTGTCGCCGATCACCACAAACGGCCGGCCGGCGGCGGAGGTGGTGTGGAGGTCGAGGAAGACGACCGGTCCGTGGCGCCGGGTCAGCTGGGCTTCAATCTCTTCCAGCAGCTCACGCTGTTCCACGTCTTCCGCGCCCGTGTCCGCGGAGCGCTCCTGACGTTTCAGCCGCTGCACGCGTTCGGGCGACCACAGCCGGTTGAAATCCTGGTCAATATACCGACAGCCACGCGCCAGCGCCGACCGGTTGCCGGCCAGCCCCACAAACCTGCCCCGAAAGGGCAGACGTGAAGCGTGCAAGTCGCGCAGCACCTGTTGCAGGGCCAGCACCCCGGCCGGCTCATTGCCGTGCATCCCCCCGATGCTCAGCACCAGTGGCCCGGCGGCCTGTCCACCATAGCTGCCGAGCAGGCGAGGAAAGGGGTCGGACTGGGCTGCGGGCTCAGGCGTCATGCGCGGCCGACTCCTGGCCGGCCTGTTCGAGCAGCCGGGCCGTCATATTGAGAATATCGCGTTCGGTCACAATGCCGACCAAGCGCTCGTGTTTGACCACCAGCAAGTAGTCGCTGTTTTCCTGGCGCATCCGGGTGACCGCGTCCAGGACCAGGGTTTCCGGGGGCAGCGTCAACGGTTTCGGCTGCATGACCGCACTGACCGGCGGCGGCTCGCGGTCGGTCTGGGGCAGGCCGTGCCGCAGCACCTCAAAGCACGAGATCAGACCGGCCAGCCGGCCCTGTTCGTCCTCGACCGGGATGTGGCGAATCCGTTTCCAGTCCATCAGCCTGGCCACCAGATCGAGCGGCTCGTCGGGATGGACGGTGAACAGATCGGTGGTCATGAACTCTTCAATGCGCAAGGCATGCAGCTCTGCGCCGTGGCCCTCTGTGAGGTCGGCGAGCGGCCATTCGTGCACGGGTGTTCCCTCCCACTGACGGTTGATAGTTGCGGCGGTCAACGCACTCAGCCGCGCCGCCTGGGTGTCAGCGCCCTGCATATCGGCCAAAGAGCGTAGCAACCAGGACGCTCCGGTTCGGCCCGAGGCCACTCGCTGAGCGATCACGTCCAGGTAGCGCTCGATGTCCACCCGGTCCAGACCGGCCGCACTCAGCCCGTGGCGCGCCAGCGGCAACAGCTCCCGGACGATCAGCTCGCGGGCCGGCACGCTTTTCCCGTCGAGCCAGGTCAACTGGGCGTCGAGGCCAGCCTGCGCCGCTGCCAGGAAGTTGGTCTCGGCGTCGTGGAACGACAGTTTTGTGCTGATATCCCCATAGCTGTCCTGTCCGCCACGCAGCAGGCCAAGAAAGAAGGCGGCGTTGGCCACCTCATCAACAACCGTGGGACCGGCCGGCAGGACCCGGTTCTCAATCCGGATATGAGCCGTGCCCCCGCCAACGCCGAAGCAGCCCCGGTTCCAGCGATAGACCGTCCCGGTATGGATACGCAGAGCCTGCAATGTGGGCAGCCCGCCCTGTCCCAGCACGGTCCAGGAGTCCTCTTCCAGGGACGTTTCCAGCAGAACCCGAAAGCGGGCCAGATCTTCCTGGATCAGCTCCAGGATGGAGTGGTGCAGCCACTGCTGGCCAAAGCTGACCCGAGGGGCGCGCTCGCGCATATGATGGCCGGTGCTGCGCGTATCAACCGCCTGTTGAAACAGCGGAATCCGCGTCTCCCGCCACAGCCGGCGGCCAAACAGGAGCGGCGAGTTGCTG
>JAAXHF010000737.1 GCA_012271025.1 Deltaproteobacteria bacterium
TAGCCGGAGGCGTAACCTGACATCCCGTACTTGTCGGATTACGCTACGCTAATCCGACCTACTACACTTGGCCTCACTCCAGGGCAGGGGCTAGACGGCCACATGCACCGGCGGGCGCTTGCCGGCCCACGGCTTTGCCTCTTCCAGCTGCGCGGCCAGGCGCAGCAAGCCCGCTTCGTCCCCGAAACGACCGACAAACTGCACCCCAACCGGCAGGCCATCGGCGCTCCAGTGCAGGGGCAGGGAGATGGCCGGCTGACCGGTCGTATTGAACAGCGGCGTAAAGGGCACGTAGGAGAAGACCTGGCGGGTCCACTCCATCGCCGTCATACCGGCCCGGTTCTGATTGACTTCTCCGTGCGGCGCGGGCGGCGTGGCAATGGTCGGCGTCACAAAGACGTCGATGTCTTCAAAGAAGCGACCCACGATGCGGGACAGGCGACCACCGTGGTCCATGGATTTCAGCAGATCGACCGCGCTGTATTTCTTGCCGTCTTCCCAGACGGCCAGCGTCACGGCTTCCAGCGTATCCGGGCTCGGCGAACGCCCCATTTGTGCGGCCAGGTCTTCGACCGCCATGGTGTTATACGCAGCCCAGATCACATGAACGTTTGCAAGGAACTCCTCCCAGTCATACTCCGGCCGGCCTTCATGCACCGTATGGCCGAGTTCCTCCAGTAGCCGCACAGTGTCATGGACCGCTCGCTCGCACTCCGGGTCAACCTTCTCACCCGAGGCGGGCGTTGTGGTCCAGGCGATGCGCAGCGTCCCCGGCGCCGCACCTGGTTCCTCACGGTAGGGACGAGCCGGCGGGACCGGCAGGCCGGGCGCGCCGGCATCGGCGCCGGCCACGATGTCGAGCAGCGTCGCGGAGTCGCGGACACTGCGCGAGACCACAAACTCACACGCCAGGCCGCACAGCGGATCAGAAAAGTCGGGTCCGGTCGGCACCCGGTCGCGCGATGGCTTGAGGCCGACCAGACCGTTGCACGAGGCCGGAATGCGGATAGAGCCACCGCCGTCGTTGGCATGGGCAACCGGCACGATACCGGCGGCGACCGACGCGGCGGACCCGCCGCTCGAACCGCCGGCGCTATGACCGGCCTTCCATGGGTTGTGGACCGGCCCGAACAGAACGGTCTCGGTCGTCGGGTTATAGCCCAGCTCCGGGGTTTGGGTCGTGCCGGTCAGCACAAACCCGGCACGCCGAAAGCGCGCCATGAGTTCGGAATCCTCAGGGGCGACATAGCCCTGGGCCAGCCGTGAGCCCATGTCGAGGCGGACGCCCTTGGCATGCAGGACGAGTTCTTTGATCAGAAACGGTACGCCGCCGAAGGGGCCGTGCGGCAAACCTGCCTGAATCTCGGCGCGTGCCTGGTCTGCCAGCACCTGGAGTACGGCGTTCAGTTGCGGGTTGAGCTTTTCAATGGCCTGGACTGCGGTGGACACCAGTTCTTCGGCGCTGACTTCGTTGCGCGCCACCAGCTCAGCCAGCCCGAGTCCGTCATACTTTGCATATTCACTCAGAGACAGCATCGTTGCACCCTCCTTTGTTGGGGAGCCCCCAGCCTAGCATGTCGTACTCGAAAGCGTCCACGCATCGGCTGAGGGATCGCACCGCAAGAGAGTTCCTGCACTTGCTACCGCAGCCCGGACCGCAGCGCCGCAAACCAGAACCCGACCGCGCCGAGGAGGGCCACGCCGAGGACGGCGCCGAGCATCCAGGCCGGGTCGCCGGTAGCGGTCCAGATGGCGGCCGTGCCGAGCGGGGCCAGGGCCGAGGCGACCATCATCGGCGCGCCCATCATCCCGATGGTCTTGCCGTAGTGCTCCCGGCCCAGCCACTCGGCCGGCGCCACCCCGCGCAGAATGCTGGTGATGCCGTTGGTGATGCCAAAGGCGATGGCAAAGAGGATCAGCCAGCCGAGTCGGGGCGGCGAAACGAGCAGGATCGCGACCGCGCCGAGGCTGAGTGTCGTCGTCAGCGCACCGACCAGACTGAGGCGCGCCCGCTCGCCCAAGGCCATCATCGTCAGGCGTCCGGCGAACTGCATTGGACCGATCAGGGCGGCCGCAATCACGATGGAAGCCGTCTCGACCCCGATTGACTTGAGATACGGCACGAGCTGAAACACGAGGCCGGACAGGCTGGCCCACCAGGCCGTGAACCACACGCACAGCCCCCAGAACATCGGGTCGCGCAGGCGCAGGCGCATGACCGCCCGAGCCTCGTCCGAGGACGGGGGCGCGGCATCCTCGGCAGTGCTGCGAGCGAGGGACCGCGGCGGTGTGAGCCACCAGTGGATGGGAATGCAGATACAGACGTGGAGACCGGCCAGCACCAGCAACACCTCGCGCCAGGCGAGCACGGTCAGGAGGCCTTCAATCAGGGGGATGAACACCGTGCTGGCAAAGCCGGCGATGAGGGTCAGGGCGGTAATCGCCCGCCGAGCGTCGGTCCCAAAGTGCCGGGTGAGGACGGCAAAAGCGGGATCGTACAGGATGGCCGCCATGCACGCGCCGAGTCCCAGCCAGACGGCGTACAAGGCCACGGGCTGTTCGACCTGCGACCAGGCTGCCAGGAGCAGACTCGCGCCCAGCGAGCCGCCGGTCATGATAGTCCGCCCGCCGTAGCGGTCGATAATTGCCCCGACCGGATAGGCGCACAGCCCGGCCGTCAGCAGGCCGACGGTGGCGGCGCCGTTGAGCAGCGGCAGGGACCAGTCGAACGCGTCGGCCATGGGCAGGACGAACAACGGGAAGCCGTAGAAGAGCGATCCCCAGGACACGATCTGAGCGCTGCCGAGCGCCGTAATAATCACGGCCGGATGCCGCCTCAGCGATTGCATGGATCGAATACCGGGTTCGGCCTCGCGGGTCCAACACAGGGATCACAGATTCGCGCCTGCCGACCCTAACAGGAAGCAGCCCGGAACAAAACCGTCTGTACCGGGCGGGTGGTGTCTCACTGTGAAATTCTCTTTTCTCGGTAGGGGTGACGCATGCGTCGCCCCTACTCCTGACGCAGAAATCCCCCTGCGCTGACGCGCTTCCCCCTTTGAAAAAGGGGGATTGAGGGGGATTTGCCCGCCGTGGCGCCCGTCCTCGGAGCGGGCCGCTGAGGATGAGACAGGCAATCGTTGGCAATCGGAGAATTCTGTGCTTGACTCGGACACACGCAGGTGCCGCCGCTCGGACGCGGGTCCTGCGATTTCATTCGATTGGACAGGCCAGTTTTGCCATGAAAGTCGCCACCGGACGTGGATTCTATGAGCGCTATGGCGCGTCGGCCCGACACATTGCGCCGGATATCGGCTGGGCTCTGCTGGAAGCGGACGGCTCGTGGTCAGAGCCGCCCGACGCGTGTGAGCTGATCGTCCTGGCCGGCGACGCCTACACCCGGGCGTTTGTCGATACGGTCTCGGCCCTGCCCGAGCCGCGCTGGGCGCACACCGAAGACGCCGGCGTGGACGGGCCTTTTTATGACGCCATGCGCGCCAAGGGCGTGATGCTGACCCACAGCCCGGGGGCCAACGCGCCCGAGGTGGCCGAGTTTGCGCTGAGTTTCATCCTGTGGACGGCCAAGCGGCTGGGTGACTTGCAGGCTCAGCAGCAGGCTCGCGAGTGGCGGCTGCTCGAGCTGCAAAGCCTGAGCGACAAGACGCTGCTGGTTATCGGTCTGGGCGCGATCGGCAGCCGGGTTGCGCGCTACGCCAAGGGCTTTGGCATGCGGGTGCTGGGGCTGAGACAGTCTGCGGCTGCGGTCGAGCAGGTCGACCGACAGGGTACGCTGGCCGAGCTGGAGACGTTTTTACCCGAGGCCGATTTTGTGGTGGTGGCGCTGCCGCTGACGCCCCAGACTCGGGGACTGATCGGCCGGACACAGCTGGCCCGGATGAAACCGGGCGCGACCCTGGTCAATATCGCCCGCGGAGCGATTGTGGATACCGAGGCGGTCCGGGACGCCCTGGTGGCGGGTCGGCTTGGGCAAGCCTGTCTGGACGTGCTGCCGACCGAGCCGTGGCCAAAAGACGACTCCCTGTGGGAGACGCCGCATCTGTTCCTGACCCCGCATAACGCCTGGTCCTCACCCCTGTATGTGCCCCGCGTGGCGGACATCTGGCTGGATAACCTGGGGCGCTATGTGCGGGGTGAGGCGCTGCTGCACCGGGCCTTCTGAGCCCGTCCTCACAGCTTGTCCATCACCTGGCGGGCGAAATCCTCGATGACCTGGTACTGGGTCTCAAACGACGGCAGCAGCATGAGCTGCTTGAGCCCGGCCTGCTCCAGCCCGCGAACCTGCTCGATAATCTCCTCCGGGCTGCCGGCCAGACACGTTGATTTGATCAGCTCAGGCGTGACGAATTTGGCCTCTTCGGGCAGCAGATAGGTGCAGTGCCCGGCGTGGATTCGCATATGCCGGTGGGTTGCGGGGGTGGCCTCGACCTGGGCGCTGTACTCGTCCCATATCTGGCGCAGGTGGCCCGGCGGGCCGCCGCCGAACTGGCGAATCTTGTCGTACAGATAATGGATGGAGGCGATCACAAACGCGCCACACTCGCGCAGTACGCGCTCGGAGTTGAGGGATTCGCCCGGCCGTAACATCACCGCCGTGGTCAGCGAGGCCGTATAAAAGTCGTCGGCCAGGCTCCGCCCGGCGCGCTGGGCGCCGGCCTCGGCGTTCTGCAAGGCGCGGTGCATGAAGCCGGGGTTGGGCGGCACCGACATGACCAGGCCCTCGCCGTACTCCCCGGCCAGGGCCTGGGCCTTGGGGCCGAAACCGGACACGTACAGCGGGATGGGTTCCTCGACATTGATGAACTTGTGGTCCTGCATCAGGAACTGGACCGGATGGGTCTGACCCTGCCAGCTGAAGTCGACCTCCTGGCCGCGCAACAGGCTGCGCAGCACCCGCAGGTAGTCGGCGAACTCCTTGAGTTTCATCGGCTTGTGGCCCATCAGCCGGGTGGCCGTGTTGCCGGTGCCGATGCCCAGGAAGGTCCGGCCCGGAGCCAGCTGGTTAATGGTGGCGATGCTGTTGGCCGTGACCGGTGCCAGGCGGGTGCCGGCAACCGACACCCCGGTCCCGATCTTCATGCGACGGGTCTGCTGGGCGGCCAGGGCCAGAACCGCGTAACAGTCCGACCAGATCATCTGACTGTCGGCTATCCAGGCGTGCGAATAGCCGAGGTTCTCGGCGTGGGTGATATAGCCGATCTCGTCGATCTTCGAGGCGGTGCAAATCCCAAAATCCATCCTGCCGCTCCTCAGTCACACAGGGCGTCGCTGACGAGTTCGGTGTCGAGGTACTCGGTCAGGGAGTGAATTTTCCCGTCCACAATCCGCCACACCCGGCAGTAGGTATTGTTGTAGTCCTTGCCGGTGTGGGTGCGGGATACGCCGGTGGCCTGCTCGGCAACGTACTCGCCGTCGGCAATCAGGTTCTCAATCGTCATGGCGATTGCTCCGCCTTCGAGGCGCTCGCCCAGGATGGTGGTCAGCCCCTGCTCAATCGTGTTTTTGCCCCGAATCGTTCCTGACAGCGGGGTGGAGCCGATCAGGGTAAAAGACACGTCGTCGGCGGCATCGGCCAGAAAGCCGGCCATGTCGCCGCGGCTGAGGGCATCAATGGCTTTTCGGACAACGGCTTTGTTGTGTTCGCTTGACATACGGCCTCCTGTATTTTCAGCTATGCAGGCATAGTGCGAGGAGGAGGGGGTCTTGTCAAGAAACATCGCCGGCTCCCAGCTGGCCATTTTTGCGGGCTGCGGTCTGGCCAGCCTGGTGCTGGGTCTGCTCGACGCCGGGGCGTGGCTCAGTATGCGGGAGTACGGCCTGTTCCAGAACGTCCAGGCCGGGGTGTTGGGTCTGGCGCTGGGCTTCGGCCTACTGAGCCTGTGGCGGGCCGAGGGCCAGGCGCGCGTGTTCTGGGTTTTTGTCCTGGGCTTTGCCTTTTTCTTTGTGTGGCGAGAGCTGGACCTGGACCAGGAGTTTTTCGCGGATCGGATGTTTTCGTGGGCGTATCTGTTTCGGGACAGCGTGCCGCTCAGCACCAAGCTCATCCTCGGCCTGCCCTCAATCGGGCTGAGCCTGGCCTGGGGGGGATATGTGGTGCGGCGAGCACCGCTGCTGGTGGCCGGGCTGCGGCATTACGGTCGGGGAGCAAGCCTGGTGTGGGCCGGGCTGACCCTGGCGTGTTTCGGGCTGGGCCAGATCTGGGATAAGGCGACCGCCTTCCAGCGCGATTGGGGGATACGGATCTATGATCGGGCGACCAAAGATCCGTATGTTGAGGAAGCGTTCGAGCTGCTGGGCGCGGTGGCCTTCGTGTTGCTCATTGTGGAGCTGCGGCGGACTGGATCTGAACATTGACCAGCCCGATCCCGATCAGGATGAGGGCGCCGCCGCTGCCCTGTAGCCACGACACCGACTCGCCGAGCCACAGCCAGGCCAGCAGGGAGGCGCCTACCGGCTCGGCCAGCAGGATGACGGCGACGATGGTTGGCGAGAGGTAGGCCAGCGCCCAGTTGACAACCGTATGGCCGATGAGCTGAGGACCGAGACCCAGCAGCAGCAGGATCAGATAGGCCGAGCCGGCATAGCCGAGGATGGACACCGGGCTGAGCAGACACACCGCCCACAGGCACAACGCCGCACAGGCGTACACCAGACCGGCGTACAGCGGCAGCGGAACGCTCGGTCGGACCAGGCGTCCACACACCAGATAGGCCGCCATCATGACCGCCCCCCCCAGGGCCAGCAGGTCACCGTACAGGGCCTGTGGCGGGCTGAGCTGAAAATCGTTCCAGGCGATGCACACGCTGCCGCCTATGGCCAGCCCGATTCCGAGACCGAGCCGACGGGTCGGGCGCTCGCCCCACATCAGATAGCCGGCCGGGACCAGCAGCAGGGGGGTGAGCGTGACCAGGATGACCGAGCTGGCCACCGAGGTGTAGCGCAGCGAGGCAATCCAGCTGACAAAGTGCAGGGCCAGGCACAGGCCGGCTGCCAGCACCAGGGCCGGTCGGTGGCGGCCGACGGCGTGGCGGTGCCGCCAGCCCAGGGGCAGCAGGATCAGGCTGGCGAAACCGAGCCGGGAGGCTGCCACCAGCACGCTCGGCACCTCGGGGATGAGCTTAATCAGCGGCGCGGCGGTCGAGATGGCCGCCACCCCGATGCTCAGCAGGACGAGGCGACCGGCAGACGTGTTGAAAAAATGCATGGCTGAGGCAGTATCGGAACAGACGGGTCTGAACAAGCGAGGAGTCTGGTGTGAACAGGGGAGGGCGTGCGCGTGAGCCAAGCTGAGATCGTGTTTGAGCGACAGGGGCCGGTTGGGCTGGTGACCTTTAACCGGCCGGAGTTTCGGAATGCCATGACCTGGGCCATGTATGACGGCCTGCTCGAGGCCTGCGAGCGGGTCGATACCGAGGCCGATATCCGGGTGTTGATCGTCCGCGGGGCCGGGGGCAAGGCGTTTGTGGCCGGGACGGATATCAGCCAGTTCCAAACCTTTCGCACGGCGGACGACGCGATTGAGTACGAACGTCGGCTGGAGCGTGTCCTGGCTCGGGTCGAAGCGGTCAACAAGCCGACCATCGCCGCTATCGAGGGGGTGGCGGTCGGCGGTGGCGCGGCTCTGGCCCTGGCCTGCGATCTGCGCTACTGCACGCCCGACAGCCGCATCGGGGTGCCGATTGCCCGGACTCTGGGCAACTGTCTGTCGGTGGCGGTCCATGCCCGCCTGCTGGACGTGCTGGGACCGGCCCGCACAAAAGACCTGCTGTTTCGCGCCCGGCTGGTCGGCGCTGACGAGGCGCGCCAGGCTGGACTGGTCAACGATATCGTGCCGGCCGAGGGCCTGTACGACTACGTCCGAGAGGTGGCCGAGGAGATTGCCGGCCATGCTCCCATTACCCTGCAAGTGACAAAGGAAGCGATCCGCCGTTTGCAGCACTACCGGCGCAGCCTGCCGGAGGGCGAGCTGGGGGAGGACCTGATTGTCCGCGCCTATCTGAGCCAGGATTTCCGCGAGGGAGTCCGCGCGTTTGTGGACAAGCGGAAACCCGTATGGCGGGGGAAGTAGTCACACCGACACACGCTCAGAAAGGCAGGCAGGGGATGAGGACGTTGCACGGGGAGTTGGCCAAGATGCGCACGGCTGCGACGACTCCGGTCACCTATACCCTGCCGGTCGGTGGGGAAGGGCTGGCGCTGAACGACCGGCTGGGCTCAAGGCTACGGATACGCTTCCAGGGCGAGATTTTCTGTGTCGCGTGCGGCCGCAAGACGAAAAAGAGCTTTCAGCAGGGCCACTGCTATCCGTGTTTCCAGAGCCTGGCCAGCTGTGACATCTGCATCGTGAAACCCGAGCTGTGCCACTATGCGGCCGGCACCTGTCGGCAGCCGGACTGGGGCCTGGCCCACTGCATGCAGCCCCACTATGTCTATCTGGCCAATTCCTCGGGGCTCAAGGTCGGCATTACCCGGGCCAGCCAGATCCCCACCCGCTGGCTGGATCAGGGCGCGGTCCAGGCCCTGCCTGTTTTCCGGGTCACGAGCCGCTATCTGGCCGGCCTGATTGAGGTGGCGCTGAAAAAATACGTTGCCGACCGAACCGACTGGCGCAAAATGCTCAGAGGCGACCCCCCGCCGTGCGACCTGCCGGCGCACCGCGACGCCCTGATTGAGCAGTGTCAGGACGAGATCGGCCGCATCACCACAACCGCAGGCGAGGGGCAGGTCGTCCGGCTGTTGGCCGAGCCACCGCGCCGCTTCAGGTTTCCCGTGCAGCGTTATGCCGAGCGGCTGGTCAGCCACAATCTTGACAAGCGGCCCGAGGTCGAGGGGACGCTGACCGGCATCAAAGGGCAGTATCTGCTGTTCGATACGGGGGTGCTGAACGTCCGCAAATTCACTGGCTACCGGGTGACGGTAGAGGGCTGAGGTCAGACAAAAGGAGAGCGTCAGCCCTGTCGTGCGCGACGGGTCGGGCACCCGCCGCGCAGCACAAACGACCGGCGGGCTACCGAGGGCAGACTGGCTACACCTAGAACAAACTACTCTACAGCGCGACATCGAGAACGAAAAGAATTTCATCAATTTCCTTCGTCACGTCCCGAACACCTGGGATATCCCACACATTGTCCTGCAACATAAACCTGTAGCTACTGGTGTGCTCAACATAGACTGAGCAATCTTTCACTACGGCGGCAGGGATCAAGGCCGCACGCATGATGCGGTAGTAGTGATCAAACAAGACGGCGGCCAGGAAGTCGAACGCGTCAAAATCGCGGATTTGGGAGACTTGCCGAGAGGGGTTTCGGTTATTCAGGCGCCTGCCTTTGATTTGGTATCGGGTGCCGTCCTCGCTCTTCGCATCGAACCCCTTTTGGGAGTTCGGAGCCTGTTTCCAGCCGAAAGCATGGCAAAACAGGTATTCGGCAAGATCCCCGGTCGGGTTGTTCTCGCTACGCAACACGCCGCGCTTGCGCAGCTCTCCTATGATCGAGACGTGAAGAAAGAGCAATTCGGAGAGAGTCTCATTCTCGAGGTGGTCCACTAGTATGCTCATCGCTCCTCCCGGCGCTTCTGCGAATACACCACAACCGCCCACGTCCCCTCTGAGGTCGGGCGGCGTAAGAAGGCAGTTATAGCACGTCCCGCCCCCGCCCAAAGTTGACATTTTGCGCGTTATCGGATGGAGCGGGTGCAGCGGCCGAGACGCGGTCTAGGAAAATCAGGAACTTACGGGTCTATGCCGGGCAAGTCCGGCTGAATGAATCACGGGTGAAACGGTCGCTCGACCGAAGATTGTTCAGTCCGGGGTGTGGGCCACACCTTTGACCCGGCAGCCGGCCACAGCAGCGTAGCCTCCATACAGAGTAGCGGCCCCAAGCCGTCAGTGGCTACGCGTGGGACGGCGCGGTACGTTCGATCAGGGTCCGTAAGGCGTCGCCCTGTTGGCGTAAGGCATCGCCTTGCTGGCGCAGGGCTTCCATCGTTTCCTCGTGGCGGTCGGCGTGCTGTTGTTCGCGCCGCTCGCTCATGCGGATCATGTAGCGAATGCCCCAGCCGACGACGCCGGCTTGGATCAGGCCAACGGTCAGGGCCACGGCCGCCTGCCCGATACCGACTCACAGGGCGATCTCGTTCCCGGCCTGCTGGGTGGCGATGCTGGTTTGCTGCAAAGCCAGGCTGGCCTGTTCGTAGGTGCTCAGTGGGGCGTTAGCATCAGGGAGCGGCTCCATAGCGTCCTCCTGGGTCTAACCATAAAGATTTTTCCCCTCTCAGGGTAGGAGAGAGGGGAAAAATCTGAAGACGGGAGCAGAGCGACCTACCTTTGTCTCAGATGGTGTAGGCGTTCTCGCCGTGCTGGGACAGGTCGAGCCCCAGGTCTTCGTCCTCTTCGTCCACCCGCAGACCGATGAGCGCGTCGACGATCTTGAGCAGAATAAAGGTGACGACGAAGCAGTACACCATGGTGGCCACGACGGCCACGAACTGGGTCCACAGTTGGCCGGGATTGCCGTACAACAGCCCCACGCCAGCCGAGTTGACGGCCGGTGAGGCAAGGATACCGGTGAGCAGCGCTCCAACCGTTCCGCCAACGCCGTGAATCCCGACCACATCAAGCGAATCGTCATAACCCAGACGGCTCTTGAGATTACAGGCGAAGAAACATAGTATCCCGGCGACCGCCCCGATGACGAGCGCGGCCAGGGGAGTCACAAAGCCCGCTCCCGGCGTGATACCGACCAAGCCGGCCACCGCGCCGCTGGCCGCACCCAACACGGTTGGTTTGCCCCGAACCGCCCACTCGGTGAACATCCAGCCCAGGGTTGCGGCAGCTGCGGCGGTGTTGGTCGCCACAAAAGCACTGGTGGCGATGGCGTCGGCGGCCAGGGCGCTGCCGGCATTAAAACCGAACCAGCCGACCCACAGCAGGGCCGCCCCAATGACGGTGAACGGCAGATTGTGCGGCGGCATCGGCTCCTGGGGATAGCCGCGCCGTTTGCCCAAAACGATGGCCGCGGCCAGCGCCGAAATGCCCGAACTGATGTGGACAACCGTTCCCCCGGCAAAGTCCAGGGCGCCCATGGCCCCGATCCAGCCGCCTCCCCAGACCCAGTGAGCCAGCGGGTCATACACAAAAGTGGCCCACAGGACCATGAAGACCAGGAAGCCGCTGAACTTCATACGGTCGGCAACCGCCCCGGTGATGAGAGCCGGGGTGATAATGGCAAACATGCCCTGGAAGATCAT